>CAZSPX010000001.1:0-13782 GCA_964608885.1 uncultured Anaerolineaceae bacterium
GGTGGGTGTGAGGGTCCGGGTCGGGGTGAATATAATCATGAGGGTGGATGTGGAGGAGGGAACCGGCGGACGAGAGGGAATCAGGGTGGGGAGCAGGGTCGGCGAAGACGGAGAGCCAGCCGTACTGCAGGCAGACAGCAGGGCCATGCAGGCGAGGAGGAATAGAAGCCGTTTCATTGGAAGTTCTCAAGAAATGCAACGAAGTTGAGGCCAAGGTCGTTATTGTTATACCCGCCTTCCATCAGGATGGCCGTCGGCAGCCTCAGCCCGGCAATACGGCGGCCGATCTCCCGGATCCCCGCGGTCGTTACCTGGATGCGGCCGAGGGGGTCACTGTCGTAGATATCCATCCCCGCGGAAATCACCAGGCAGAGCGGGGCATACTCCCGAATCAGTTCCAGAGGTCGATCGAGGGCAGCGAGATAATCGGAATCTCCCGTCCCGACCGGCAGCGGGAAATTATGGTGGAAGCCCTCTCCCTCATCTCTTCCATGCTCATCGGCATAACCGGCAAAATAAGGATATTCGTGCGCGGGGTCTGCATGGATGGAGATCGTGAGAACGTCGGAGCGGCTGTAGAAGATCTCCTGAGTGCCATTGCCGGCATGATAATCAATGTCAAGCAGAGCCACCTTTCCATCCCGGCTCAACCGATCCGCCGCGATGGCGGCATTGTTAAGATAACAATAGCCTCCGCAGTTGGACCTGCCGGCATGATGCCCGGGAGGCCGGGTCATTGCAAACGCGGCCCGCTCACCAGCAGTGAGTGCCGCTGCGGCGCTGAGGGCACAATCGACCGAGGCAAGAGCAGCCGTGTAGGTGCCTGCCACTATGGGCGCGCTCAGATCCATCATGTAGTAACCGGCGCGGCCCAACAGCGAGGCGGGGAGATGCTGCTGGCCGCGCAATGCAAAAGTGGCCGGGAGGAGGGCCGAGCGATCTGCACCGGAGACCGGATCAGGCCCAACAGCCTGCCATTCATCCCAGGCGGAAGCGAGGAAATCGAGGTAGCCGGAGTCGTGCACTGCCCTGATGGGCTCCGGGCCGAATTCCTGCGGGGAGGCGATCTCAGCCCAGTCTGTCTGCTGCAGAGATGAGAGCACGCGCCAGGCGCGCTCGGGTGTCTCCAGGTAGGAGACGCGCACGCCCCCATCGAAGACCTCGAACGGGGGGAAGTGCAGGCTGTGGGTATCAGAGTAAAATATCTTCATGATGGGAATATTCTACAGTAAGTCCGGGAGCGGGGCGACGGTCCCACCCACGTCTCCCGGCACCTCTGGAGGGATGATGGAAGCCTTGGAAGCGATCCACAGCAGGCACTCAGTCAAGGTGGTGAAGCCAGACCCCCTGCCGCGTGAATTGATCGAGAAGTTGTTGGAGGCGGCTGTCCAGGCCCCCAACCATCATCACGTCCGGCCCTGGCGTTTTGTGGTCTTGAGCGGGACGGCGCGCAACCGGCTCGGTGAAGTCATGGCTGCCTCACAGTCGCAGAGACGGCCTGACCTCCCTCCTGAGACGTTTAACAAGACCCGCTCCCTGCCTCTGCGTGCCCCGGTGTTGATCGCGGTGGGTGTGGACAAGCCGGACCTGCCAACTGTCATCGAGACCGAAAACCTGAGCGCTGCCTCCGCGGCGGCACAGAACCTGTTGCTGGCTGCGCATGCCCTGGGATTGGGCGGCATGTGGCGTACCGGCGAATGGGCCAGCGATGTCATGGTAAAAAGATTCCTTGGTTTTGCCCCCGACCAATATATCGCAGGTTTCCTATACCTTGGCTGGCCGGAAGCAGAAATCGAGTACCCGGAGAGGCCGGGGTTCGAAGACCGGACGATCTGGATGGAATCTTAAGCCGCTAACGGCAAAAATCGAGGGCGGCTTGCAAATACACATCCGCGCAGGTCTGGACGCTGGCAAGATCCACCCACTCCTCAGCCGCATGAGCACCTGAGCCCGAGGGACCGAAGAGCAGGGCGGGAATCCCGGCGGCGGATAGAAGCGCGGCGTCCGTCCAGAAGGGAACTCCGGCGATTTCCGCGGGCGCTCCCATGACACGGCCTGATGCGGACCGAACGAGGCGGGCGATCTCAGAATCGGGGGAGGTCTCGAGGGCCGAGCGGGACAGGTCCAAGCGCACCTCACCGTTGAAGGTGGGATCCAGCGCCTGCAGCTTGAGAAGGATTCGTGTGATCTCGCCTCGTACGTACTCAGGCGTTTCATCCGGGAGGGTGCGGCGTTCCACCCAGAGCCGGCAGCTTTCCGGGTAGCTGGATTTTTCCTGCCCCCCGCTGATCAAAGAAGCATGCAGGGATCCGCTTTTCAACAAAGGATGGGTGGGCTCTGTACGCAATGCATGGTCGAGTGCTTCCAATTCCGCCAGTACAGAACCCATCTTGAAAATGGCATCAACCCCCAGATCAGGGCGGGAGCCGTGGGCTGCCCGTCCAAAGGTCTCGATCTCCAACCAGACAAAGCCGCGGTGAGCAAGGATGAGCTGAAGCTCGGTGAACTCAGCAACGATGGCTGCCTCTGCCCGGAAACGCCCGGCCAGGTCCTGCGTGCCCAGGCTGGCATATTCTTCATCGATCACCGCGGTCAATATCACGTCACCCCTCAGATCCACCTTACGGGCGCGGGCAACGGCAGACATGCAGGCGGCCAACCCGCCTTTCATATCATAGGCGCCTCTTCCATAGAGGCGGCCTGCCTCAATGCGAGGCTCCAGGCTGCTCTCCATCCCCGCGACCCCCACGGTATCCATGTGACCATTGAGCAGAAGGCTTTTGCCGCCGCCCGTCCCCCGGGCGATGCCCACTACATTAGGGCGGCCGTTGATCGTTTCGATCAGATGGACTTCCAGTCCGGATGCCTCCAGCCAACGGGCGATATAGGCGGCGATCTCAGCTTCGCCGGGGGCGCCCGGGATCAGGTCCGGGTTGATCGAGTTGATGGCCACCAGATCGTAGAGCAAGGCTTCCAGTTCATCGGACATTCGTCTGGATCTCCGATTCATCGCAAGGCTGGTTTTAAGAATAACACCGTTTGACCCGGGGAAACCCGGAAATTTATCAGGGCAGGCGAGGATGTTCGTCATATTCAAAAAATAGAATATGTGACTACAATATATTCAGGACATCGAATATGAAAAAACATTCCATTCCCCAGATCGCGGAATCGATCTCAGCTCCTCTACAGGCCATAGGAACCACTCAGAGAGTGACCCTTCTGCTGGCGATCGGCAGAGGCGAGGCCTGCGTCTGCCATCTGGAAGCGATACTGGGCTGGCGGCAGGCCTACATCTCCCAGCATCTGATGGCGCTGCGCCAGGCGGGCATCCTGGCAGACCGGCGTGAGGGCAGATACGTTTATTACCGTCTCACCGACGTTCGTTATCTGAATCTGTTGAGGGCGGCCGGAGCCCTGAATGGGGTTGCTCCTGAAGACATGAGCGGGATCTTCCACATGGACCCCGATCCGGCCTGTGGCTGCCCGCACTGCGCGCCCGCACTGATCCCGATCGATACCCTGGAGGGAGCATGAACATTCCCTCCTTCCTGGTCTCGTTACTGCAGAGCGGGCTGGGGAACCTGGCCTCCTACCTGGCGGCACATGTGCTTCTCTGCCTGCTGCCCGCCTTTTACATCGCGGGAGCGATGACCGCCCTCATTCCCAAGGAGACGGTCACACGGTTCCTGGGGAGAACCACACCGAAGTTCATCTCCTACCCCGCGGCTGCACTGGCCGGTTCAGTGCTGGCAGTGTGCTCCTGCACGATCGTGCCGCTGTTCGCGGGTATATACAAAAAAGGCGCGGGGATCGGCCCCGCCATCACGTTCCTGTTCTTTGCACCGGCCGCGAACATCCTGGCGCTGATCTATACCGGTGGTGTGATCGGGGCGGACCTGGCCTTCGCGCGCCTGGCGCTCTCCTTGGCCTTTGGAATGGGGATCGGTATGATCATGGCGCTCATGTTCCGGCATGAGGATCTCGAGCACGACAAAGCCACCGACGCGATGTTCGGCGGGAGGGGAGGCGTGCGGGCCGCGATCCTGGCCTTCCTGTTGATCCTCGTGGCGCTGCTTCTCTCGGGGACGCTCAAGATCGGTCTGTTGACCAACACGTATGCGCATTTCACCCTGCCGATCGCGAGGATGGATCAATTCCAGGATTACCTTCACCAGCTCGTCCCCTATGATGCCGCGAGGGGCGAGGAAGGAGTCACGGCGCAGGGAGCCATCCTGATCGGGCTGCTTGCCATGATCGGGATCAGTTCTTGGAAGGGATTTGAGAAGATCTTCGATGGGATCGGCCGCTGGGCATGGACGGCCCTGGGACTTTCGGCACTCACGCTTCTCACAGCGGCGGCAGGGATGTCTCCGCATGCAGGCGGGCTCGATATCCTGCTGAATGGGAAGTTTTTTGGAGTGCTGGGTGCCCTCATTGCTTTGGGGTGGTTGTTCAGGTCCGGACTTGCAGAGCATGAGAGGCAGAGTTTCCTTTGGGAGACCTGGAAATTCATCAAGCAGATCTTCCCTCTGCTGATCGCGGGGGTATTTGTGGTGGGTATCCTGCGGGCGTTGGTAAGGCCGGAATGGATCGAGGCACTGGCCGGTAAGAACACGCTGGCAGGCAACCTGGCTGGAGTGGTCTTTGGTGTGTTCATGTATTTCCCCACGCTGGTCGAAGTGCCCATTGCAAATATGTTCCTCAGCCTGGGAATGCACCGTGGTCCCCTGCTGGCCTACCTGATGGCCGACCCTGAGCTCAGCCTCCAGAGCATCCTGATCATCTCGACGATCATTGGGAGACTGAAGGCCTGGACTTATGTTGGCTGGGTGGCATTGTTCAGCACCCTGGCCGGGCTGATCTACGGCTCATGGGTGGATGGCGCCAGCGTGGCACTCGTAGGAGCTTACCTGGTCGGATTTCTATCCCTGCTGGGGGCGCTGCTCTGGTGGGTGATGCGGAAGAATCCGATGGCGATTCCAGTGCATCAAGCCCGGCCCTGAGATGCGGATGTATCAAGTATACGCGCAGGACCCATGGCTTGTCCTGTGCAAAAGATAAAAAAGGAGAAAAACATGCTTACCATCAAAGTTCTGGGACCTGGATGTGCCAACTGCAAGCGATTGGACCAAATGGCCCGCAAGATCGTGCAGGACCTGGCACTTCAGGCGGAGATCATCAAGGTGACCGATTACAATGAGATCGCAGCCTACAATATCCTCTCCACCCCCGGCCTTGTGATCAATGAGCAGGTCGTTTCATGGGGGCGCATCCCTTCGAACCAGGAAGTGACGGACTGGATCACGAAGGCTGCCGAGACGCAAACCGCCTGATTGACATTCCGGGGCGTTTCGAATATAAGCCTCTGATTCAGATCAAGGAGACTCATATGTTCATGCTGCATGCTTTGTCGGAGGCCGGGCCGGATACCAGCCTGGCGTGGATGCTGTGGGTTGCGCTCGGCTTTTTCTTCCTGATGGTGCTGGTCGGGTGGGCAGTCAGCCGCAACAAGAATGGATAAAAATAAAACGGCTCCCGATTTCGGGAGCCGTTCGATCAGAAGCTGAAGTAGCGTGCCGTGCCCATGAAAAGAGCCGCCAGGAGGAGACACCAGGCATTAATACGGCCGACTGTCGCGAGGCGGCTTCGTATGGCCGACATCCGGGAGGCTTGGGCTTCGGTGGGCTTTCCCTGAATCTGGCTGCCGAGGGAGGCCAGCTCTCCATTTGCCCGGCCCACCATCAAGCCTGAGACAAAAGCGATCAGGCCAAAGACCGCCCCAATTCCAAAGCCGATGCCGGGGCCGGAGCTGAGCCAGGCGGAGGTAAATCCATCAGAATCGATCCAATAGAGAATCGCCCCGGCAAGAATCGTGGACCCTGCTGCAGCAGACAGAATCATGGTCAGGCGGGATTTTCCGACCAACTGCCCCATGAATTTCTGGCCAGCCTCGCCGCTCGCGCCCACGGCGGGGGTTATGAAAAAAAAGAGAAGCAGCCCGGCGCCTACCCAAAAAACACCTCCCAGCACATGGACCAATCTCAAAAATATCATTAAATAGTTCATACCTGTTCTCCTTCTGAAACCGAAATATATCACCGTTTTCGTCCAAAATAGATCGGATCAATAGGGCAATTGCAAGCATGATGGGGTGGGAAATTCTTGGGACGAAATTCACTTGCAGGGGCCTGGGTGTTTTGTCTAATCCTGCACCTCACGCCCGGATGAATTGAGCCAGCAGGCTGGAAATCAACCCCAGCCAGTAAGCGGCCGTGTAGTAGATGAACAGGGGCTGCGGGCCCTTCTTCCACAACAACCAGCTTGAAAGCAGTGCCAGGATCGCGACCACGTACAAGTCCAGCCCGATCTCCTCAAATCCAAGATTTGCCAGGATGCCGGCACCCAGGAAGATCGAGTTCAGGATCAGCAGGCATGTGTCGCCCAGGGTCACGCGTTCCTCAGCGGGGAAGCGAACCTGAAAGAAGAGCAGGGCTGCGTTGATCATCACAAAGCCCGTAAAGAAGACCCAGTGACTGAACTCGTCATCGTTGAAGATCACAATGCGGCACAGGTCGCTGGACGTATCCGTAGCGCAAAAGCGGGAATGCAGATAGTTTGTGACCTCATGATCACCGTAACTGGCAGCCAGAAGATATACGCCGACGATGAACACAAGGTTGAGGAGCAGTGGCGGGGACGGGGGGAGTCTTGAGCGGGATGATCCTTCCAGGGTCTTCTTCAAGAGATAGAATGCCACCAGGCTGATGAGCGGAAGCACGAGCATATTGTTGAAATCTACCCAGCGCAAGAATTGGTTGGGAAGCACGTAACCGAGCGTCCATGTCCCCAGGCGGTTAAGCGAGACCAGGATTGCGAGAACCGATTGGACTGCCAGTAGAAGGTGGATTCGCTTCAAGTCGACTCCGTATTTCTAAAGCTGTCTGAAAAAATAAACCTTCCGGGAGCCATCGCTAAAAGAGGATCAATGTGCCGGAATGGGCGGTTCAGGCGTCCAAATTAAGACTGTGAAGAGCCTCTTTTGCAAGGGATTGCAGTTCACGATCAGAGCGGTCGCCTGCAAGCTGCATCAACGCGGCAAGCGCCAACGGGTCCTTCTGCGCTGCCAGACCGGGAATGGCCTGGGCTCTGACCGATTTCTCGGAATCTTCAAGAAGCTCAAGGAGGAGCTCGGCGGACCTGGGGTGATCGATCTGCCCAAGGCCCAGCGCGGCGTGCTGCCGAATATTGGGCTCAGGATGTCCGGCAGCCAGGCCCAGGACCCGGAGACTCTCCGGACCCATGCGTCCAAGGGCGCGGGCAGCCGTCTGTCCCACCTCAAAGTGAAGATCATAAAGGGCCATCCCAAGGGCATCCATGGCTTGTGTGGCGTGCATCTTTCCCAGGAGGCAGGCAGAGAACCGCCGGATCGTTCCCTCCGGGTCATTCAGAGATTCGATCAGTGGGAGAATGGCAGGCTCACCCATCGCCTGGATGGCGTTCAACAGATCGGCTGCCGCCGGCTCGCGCTCATACCACCAGAAGGAGTCATGCAGGGCCTCCATGAGGAGCGGAAGAGCAGCCGGGTTTTGTGTCCTGCCGAGGGCGCGTGCTGCGGCCTGGCGTACCTCCGTCCTGGGATCTTCCAATAAAAGGGAAGCAATGGATTTAAATGTGCCCGGCAATCCAAATGCCCCGACCGCCAGAACGGCAGAGGCGCGGACAACAGCCTCGGGGTCTTTCATGGATTGGAGCAGGCTGTCCAGTGATTCCCGGTCACCAATCTCACCGAGGGCAGCCGCCGCGGCAGCCCTGACCGTGAAGAATTCACTGCGCAGCGCTTCACGGAGGGCCGGAAGCGCTGCGGGATCTTTAATTTGCCCGAGGATCAAGGCCGCCCGGGCGCGAACCAGCGGATGAGCCTGCTGGAGAGTCTGGATCAAGGCCGGGAGGGCAGGCTTGCCAATATGGGCCAGGACCTGATCCCCCGCAGCCGGCATCCCGGGAGAACGAGACAGGAGGGCTTCCACCAATGCGGGAACAGCCCCCGCTCCCATGCGGATCAGGCTGGCAGCCGCCTGCTGAGCCTGTGACGGATCCGCAAGCAGAGAAACCAGCCGTTTTGCTCCAGCCTGTCGTAAACCAGGAAGCCAACCCATGCTGATATTGTACAGCCAATCCATTGGGGAACGCCGGCTTTAAGAGGGGATGCCAGATGAGATTTTCCGGCTGGCACCAGATCCCCGGGGAGACGTAAAATCCGACCACTATTCTCTGATATAATCCAACATTTGGAACGCCCAGAAGCACAACGCCGGAGGCTCTCCGGTGTTGTTTTCAAAACAGCATCCCAGGGGTGCTCCAACTCAGAGCGGAGAATTTCATGAAGAAAGAACAACTGTTAGATCTGTATCATCAGATGGTACTGATCCGGCGTGTGGAAGAACGCGGGGCGGAACTGTACCAGCAAGGCAAGATCGGCGGCTTCATGCACCTGTATATCGGGCAGGAAGCCGTCTCAACCGGGCTGATCGCGGCGCGCGAGCCGCGAGACCGCGTCATCACAGCCTATCGGGATCACGGAGTCGCGATCAATTGCGGCATCCCGGCGCAAGAGGTAATGGCGGAACTGCTTGGGAAAGCCACGGGCATGTCCAAGGGTAAGGGCGGATCCATGCACATGGCCAGCACCGAAAGGAATTTCTGGGGCGGACATGCGATCGTGGGAGGCCATCTCCCGATCGCGAGCGGGCTGGCCCTCGGAGACCAGTATGCCGGAAATGATAATGTGACCATCTGCATGTTTGGAGACGGGGCCACCAACATCGGCTACTTCCACGAGGCGCTAAACCTGGCCAAGGCCTGGAAGCTGCGCGTGCTGTGGGTATGCGAGAACAACCAGTATGGCATGGGCACCTCGGTGGAGAGGGCTTCGGCTGTCTCGGAGATCCGGCAGAAGGCTGAAGGCTACAGCATGAAGAACAGTCGCGTGGACGGGATGGATGTGCTGAAGGTGTATGCAGCCGCCCGGGAGGCCATCGACTATGTGCGCGAGAACAGCGAGCCGTATCTTCTGGAGGTCATCACCTATCGTTACCGCGGCCACTCGATGGGCGATCCCGAGCGATACCGCAAGCAGGAAGAGGTGAAGAAATGGGAGGAAAGCGACCCGATCGGCATCTTCCGCAAACACCTGCTTGAGAAGAAGACGGCGAGCAGCAAAGCCCTGGATGAGATCGACAGCGCTGTGGATGCTGAAGTATCGAAGGCCGTTGAGTTTGCAGAGTCTTCACCAGAACCGGCGCTTGAGGAGCTTTTTACGAACGTTTTTGTGGAAGAACAGGGGTAGAGGAAGCGATCATGGCTAAAATCACAATGCGCGAGGCGATCTCGCAGGCTTTGATGGAAGAAATGGACCGTGACCCGGCGGTTTTCATCATGGGCGAGGAAGTGGGAGTCTGGGGTGGCACCTATGCCGTTACCAAGGGTTTTTATGACAAATATGGCGCGAAGCGCGTGAAGGATACACCCATCGCTGAGAACGCCATCGTAGGCGCGGCGATCGGCGCGGCGCTGGTGGGGCAGCGGCCGGTGGCCGAGCTGATGACCATCAATTTTGCATTCTCGGCCATGGATTATATCGTCAACCAGGCACCCAAGCTGCATTATATGTTCGGAGGCCAGTTCACCGTGCCGCTCGTGATCCGGGCGGTGGGAGGCGGCGGAAGGCAGTTGGGCGCGACCCACTCGCAGACGCCGGATGCGGTCTTTTCTCACTTCCCCGGGCTTAAGGTAGTCTCGCCGGGGACGCCGGAAGACGCAAAAGGGCTGCTGAAGACTTCGATCCGTTCCAATGATCCGGTGCTTTTCATCGAGCATGCCACCATGTACCAGGTGCGCGGCGAGGTGCCGGATGGCGAATATACCATCCCCATCGGAAAATCCCGGGTGCAGCGGGAGGGGAGCGATGTGACGATCGTGACCTACTGCAAGGGCCTGGAGCTGTCGATGAAAGCCGCAGAAGAGCTGGCAGGTGAAGGCATCGAAGCCGAGATCGTGGATTTGCGCACCCTGCGCCCACTGGATATGGAGCCGGTGCTGGAATCCTTCAAGAAAACCAATCGAGCCATCGTCGTCGAAGAAGGCTGGAAGTCCTACGGGGTTGGAAGCGAAGTGGTCAGCAGGATGTACGAGCAGGCCTTTGATTTTGTGGATGCGCCGATCCTGCGCGTGGCGCAGAAGGAAGTGCCGCTTCCCTACAACCGTACCCTCGAGCAGGCTGCGCTCCCACAGGTGGCGGATATCGTCGGCGCGGTGAAGGAGGTCCTGGAATAATGGCTGAAACGATCACCATGCCCAAACTGGGGTTCGACATGGCGGAGGGGACGCTTGTCCGCTGGGTCAAACAGGTGGGCGAGGATATCAACAAGGGTGATGTGCTGGCGGAAATCGAAACCGATAAGGCGACCGTGGAGGTCGAATCCTCTGCCAGTGGAACCGTCCTGCAGCATATCGTGGACCAGGGCGCCGTCGTGCCGGTTAATGCGCCGATCGCAGTGGTGGGGGCTGCTGGTGAGAAGGTGGAAGAGACTCCACCCGCCAAAGCTGAGCCTCCCCAAAAAGCTGAGGCGGGTGCCAAGTCCGCCGGGACCCCGGCAGAAGCTGTGAAATCGCCTGCCGCGACCTCGAAGAACGAAGCGATGGCCTCGACCACCATGCCCGCCGCGCCGGATGCGGCAGTCAGGGCTGCAGACGATGAGATAAAGGCCTCTCCGCTGGCGCGCAAGATGGCGCGGGATAACCACATTGACCTTGGACGCCTGCGCGGGAGTGGGCCGGGAGGGCGGATCGTCCGCAAGGACATCGAGGCCGCCATGGCGGGCACAGTGAAGCCTGCCGCGCGGACCGCACCCGCGGTCGCACCCGTACAGGCTGGAGACGAGGCTGTCCCATTCTCGCGCCTGCGCCAGGCGATCGCGCGGCGCATGACCGAATCCACCACGAGCGTGCCACATTTCTTTGTGACGCACGAATTCAAGATGGACGCACTGATGGCCCTGCGGAAACAGATCAATGAATACATGCCGGAGAATGAGAAGCTGTCGGTCAATGATTTTATTTTGAAGGCCGCGGCCCTGGCCCTGCGAGAATTCCCCAACCTGAACAGCTCCTTTGGCGGAGATAAGGCCATCCGTCATGGTGCGGTGAATGTGGGCGTGGCCGTGGCGGTGGAAGGCGGGCTGCTGACCGTGGTCACCCGGGATACCGACCAGCAGCCCCTGCGCGTGATCTCCCGGGAGGTAAAGCGTATGGCCTCGGGGGCGCGCGAGGGCAAGGTCAGACCGGATGACATCGAAGGCTCAACCTTCTCCGTCTCGAACCTGGGCATGTATGATGTGGAGAATTTTTCGGCGATCATCAATCCCCCGGAAGCAGGCATCCTGGCGGTCGGTTCTGCGCGACAGGTGCCGGTAGTGGAAGATGGGGAGATCAAGCCTGGCTGGCGCATGAAGGCCACCCTCTCCGTGGACCACCGTGTGAGCGACGGCGCCGAAGGCGCGCAGTTTATGCAGGCGCTGGCGAAATATCTGGAAGAGCCGCTCAGGTTGATGGTATGAGTTAACGAGACCGGTCCGGTGGGCCGGTCTTTGATTTATTCTTCTGAAAATGCCTGATCATTATTATGAGTATGAATAATCCAACACTGGAATGGGATCAGCCTGCCTGGCAGGCCAAGGCGCGCGCCTGGATACTAGCGAGCCTTGAGCGGAACGATCTGAAGGCAAGAGGAGAAATCGAACCGATCCATAACCGCCCCTGGTCGGTCATCTGGCGCGTCCCAACCGAAAATGAAATATTCTATTTCAAGGCTTCCGCTCATTATTTGAAACAGGAAGCAGCCGTCACCCAATACCTGACAAGTTTCAGACCTGCCCTGTTCCCGGGATTGTTGAACGCGGATACCGGCCGCGGCTGGCTTCTGATGGAAGATGCGGGGATCCCGCTGCGGCAGTACGTCCGGGAGGAAAAATCCTTCGCCCGCTGGAAGGGGATCATGCCACTCTTCGTGCAGCTCCAGAAGGACCTTGTCCCGCATGCAGCGGAGCTATTGGCCCTGGGTATCATGGACCGGCGGCTGGACAGGCTTCCAGAGTTGTTCGAGAGTCTCATCTCCGATGAGGCGGCCATGTTGATCGGCCATGAACTGGGACTTTCGAGCCAGGAATATGAGCGCTTGAAGAAGATGGCGCCCGAGTTTAGACGGATGTGCATGGATTTGAAGGACCTGGGGATCCCTGAGAGTATCCATCATGACGATTTCCACGATGCGAACATCTTCCTGCGGGATGGCCGGGTACGATTCACAGATTGGGGAGAGAGCGCGATCACTCACCCATTCCTTTCCCTGGTAGTGATGCTGCGCGGCGCGGGCAATTCCCTGGAGGCTTTCAAGGGAGATGGGATCGAGGCCGGGCCGGATACACCCGAGATCGCTGCGCTTCGCAACCTGTACCTGGAGGAGTGGACCTCCGCCGCGCCGCTGAAGGAGCTGCAGGCAATGGCACGCATCGCCGAAAGGAAAATCGGCTATGTAAACCGGGCGCTGACCTGGCACTACGTGAACTCGCATCTTCCACAGCCGCTATCCCCGGAAGATGCGATGGCCGTGCCCAGCTACTTGAAGGAATTTCTCGAATCCTGAGAGCGGCGGCAATTGAACCTGCCTTATCTCCTCACGGAGCTGATCGATGAGCTGGTCTTTGGGGTGGGTGAGACCGCCTGGCCGCTCATTCGGAATGACCTGACCCTTACCTATTCCCAGATCGGGTTGTTGATGAGTCTCCCCGGAATCCTTGCAGCGCTCATCGAGCCTTTCCTGGGAGTCCTTGGAGATGTCTGGAAGAGGAGGCTGATCATCCTGGGAGGCGGGGTGGTATTCACGGCTTCGCTGGTGCTCACGGCACTGAGCCGGAGCTTTCTTCCCCTGCTGGTTTCCTTCATCCTGTTTTATCCCGCCTCGGGCGCATTTGTCAGCCTGAGCCAGGCCGCATTGATGGACTCGGCTCCAGACCGGCATGAGCAGAACATGGCGCGCTGGACGCTGGCGGGTTCGCTCGGTAACGTTCTCGGTCCCTTGTTCCTCGGCGCATTTGTTTATTTTGGTCTCGGCTGGCGTGGGACATATGCCTTTCTGGCGGTGCTCGCCGGAATCTGTTTGTTCGCTGCATACCGGAAAATTCCACATGATCCGGAGGCACACCGTCGTTTTCCGGGCTTCCATGAGGTATGGGAAGGCTTTCGATCTGCCTTCACGCACTTAAGGCGCGCAGAGGTCTGGCGCTGGCTGATCCTGTTGGAATTCTCAGACCTTTTGATGGATGTTCTGCTGGGCTACCTGGCTCTGTATTTTGTGGATGTGGTCCGGGTGAGCGAGGCGCAGGCCGGGATCGCAGTCACAGTATGGCTGGCCCTGGGATTGATCACTGACCTGCTCTTCATTCCATTCGTTGACCGGCAGCCGGACAGCATCCGTTTCGTTAGGAGTACCGCTTGGCTGGAAATCCTGGCGTTCTCGCTGTTCCTGCTCCTGCCCGGCTACCTTCCCAAGCTCGTGGCGGTCGTCCTGGTCAACCTGGGGAATACCGGTTGGTATCCCATCCTCCAGGGGCGGCTGTATTCCGCACTTCCCGGGCAGTCGAGCCTGATGCTTGTGATCGGGGCGATCACCATGCCGCTGGCAAAGCTGCTCCCATTCCTGATCGGTCTGCTGGCCGATACGTT
>CAZSPX010000001.1:13882-21242 GCA_964608885.1 uncultured Anaerolineaceae bacterium
GTCCGGCGCGTTCTCGACCTGCATCCAGAACACATCGCGGCCTATGCGCTCACGCTGGAGCATGGCACCCCTTTTGGACGCTGGTCGAAGCGGGGCCTGCTGGCGTTGCCTGATCCGGACCTGGCCGCGGACATGTATGAATGGGCAGGGGAAGAACTCGAATCGCAGGGATACACCCAGTACGAGATCTCAAACTGGGCGAAGCCTGGAAAGGAGTGCCGCCACAACCTTCAGTACTGGCGGGGACTGCCTTATCTGGCTTTTGGAGCGGGGGCTCATGGGTATTCAAGCGGCTATCGCTATTCCAATGTGCTGCGCATCAAGACCTATATCGACCGTCTCTTGGATCCCGGCCCGGCGAAACAGTCCTTTCCTTTGACCCCTGCGACGGTCAATCATCACAGGCAAAGCGAGACCGATGAGCGCGGGGAATACATGATGACCGCGCTACGACTCACGGCGGAAGGTGTTACCCGGCAGTCATTCGAGGATCGGTTTGGATATTCGATCGATGAATGCTACGGGGTTCAGATCGCTATGATGGTGGGGGATGGGCTGCTGGAGTGGGAAGGAGACCGCCTGCATTTAACACGGCGCGGCCGCCTGCTGGGGAATCGCGTCTTCAGGGAGTTCCTCTATTAAATTTTGTGATCAGCTCCCAGATGGCCGGTGCAATGCCAGTAAGGTCAGTGACGGAGCGGAACTGGCTGCGCGCGGCGTGCGTTCCGATCAGGAGGAGCGGCACGGGGTTGGCGGTGTGCCGCCGGACTGACAGGTCCTCCATATTGCCGTGGTCTGAGGTGAGCAGGATGAGGTCTTCATCCGCATCCCATGCCTGGAGCAAGCCTCCCAACACTCCGTCGAAAGTCTCGAGCTGCCGCAGCGCCCATTCCATATCCTGCTTGTGACCGGCGTAATCGGTGGACCAATACTCAAAGAAAGAAAAATCATACTTGCAGGCCAGGACCGCCAACTGCTTTCCGGCTTCTGCTGGGGTCAGCACTTTGCTATCAGGGAACCCAAGGAAATCGCGCCAGCCCTGGCCGGTGAAATCGGCGGAGAGGGCGCGGCCCGCGAGATAATCCTCGCTGGTAAAGAGGCGCAGGCCGGCGTTGGTGACCGCCAGCGGGATGGATGAGTACAACCGCTTCCCAGAATCGATCCCGTCAAAATAACGCGGCGGGTAGGCATTCAACAGGGCAGAGCTAAATCCCGCTGACTGCAGCCAGCCAAAGATGCCCCCATCCTGCAGGGTTGCAGCGACCTCCGGGTTGGGTTTCGGTCCGTAGTGGTAGCCAAGCTCGGCGGGAATGTTGCGCCCGGTGAGCAAAACTGCCTGGCCGGTGGCGGATTGGGGCAGACCGGCCACTCCCAAATTGGGATCCACTCGTAGAAGCGAGGCACCCAGACCTTCATAGGGGGAGGAGTCATACAAGAGCCCATGTCCATCCAGCAGAGATCCCAATACAGGCATTTGCGCTGCCGCGAAGGGGTTGGAGGAAGGCTCATCCTTTCCCAGGCCGATGCCATCCAGGAACAGGAACAATACGCGCATATCGATTGGTGGATGCTTTGAGAGAGACGGGTCTTACACTGCGAGGCTCAAGGCCTCTTCAACAGGAACCAGGCTGAGGCCCGGCCGCGGCTGTCATTGCCATCCTGACGCCAGACCAAATGCATTTTTTCCAAGAGGAGCGCCGTATCCGCTGAGGTTAATCCCGGCCCCTCGGCTTGATCCGCGGGCTTGAAAAAGGCATAGAGAAGCCAATGCCCCCCGGGTGCAAGCAGGCGCAGCAATTCCCTCAAATAGGCCGGTTTATCTTCCTGGGCATGCAGGCACCCCATATCCAGCGCCAGGTCGAACGGACCCTGCACCCCGGCGATGCGGGTGACATCCCGGACCAGAAAACGAGCCTGCACGCCTGCATCACGTGCTTTTCGACGCGCCAGAAAGACGGCCAGGCTGGCAAAATCCACACCAGTGGCATCCCAACCTGCGCGTGCGAGGGTGATCACATTGGTGCCGGTCCCGCAGCCGAGATCAATGGCCCGACCGGGAGGGCGCTCATGAATGTAATGGTCCAGCTCAGGAGGGCTGATGCCGGTATCCCAGGGCGGAGTGCTCAGGTACCAGAGATTGAAGGTCAGTCGGCGCAGGAAGCTCATCGGATCGAATCCCTCACATGCTGAACATCCAGGCTTCCCACCTCACGCCAGAGCTCGTTCCCACGGGCATCGAAAAGGATAAAGGTGGGTGTGAAGCCAAGCCCATAATGGGCTGCCAGGTCATTTCCCACGGTTTCCTGCGCATTGATGCGAATGATGTGGAGTGTCTCGCCGGCATCCTGTTCCAGTCCGTCCACAACAGGCTGGACGGCGGTGCAGGCGAGGCAGTAAGGTGACTGATACTCCAGTAAAACGGGGGTACCTGCGCCGATCATCTCCCTGACCTTACGGGCATCATCCATCAAAGGGGTCTGGCGTGGGTGCAGGATGACCCAGGCGAGCAGCAGCCCCATAACAAGCGCAGCGAAGGCAAGATAGTCATTCCAACGCGGCTTGCGCGTAAGCAAGATCACGCCGGCCAGAATGGACAGACCTGCCGCCAACAAGAGGAACGAATACTGATTGATGAATGCTGCCATGGGGACAATATGAGATGACAGATGTAATAGGGGGAATTATGACAGGCCCAACTGCCCGATTGCTTTGACAATTCGGTGCTATTCTTTTAGAATCAGCAACTGGCCTTATATCAAAGACAAGGAAGGGTTTCTTTTGATGAAAGAGTATACCACCGAGTTCCTTCGCAACGTTGCCCTGGTCTCGCACGGTGGGGCCGGGAAGACCATGTTGGCGGAGGCATTGCTGCATTTTTCGGGGGCTACAACCCGCCTGGGAAAGGTCGAGGACGGGACCACGATCTCGGATTATGACGACGAAGAGATCCGAAGGAAGATCTCCTTATATACCAGCGTGCTGCCCGTGGAATTCCGTGATGTAAAGATCAATCTTCTGGATGCACCGGGGTACACAGACTTTGTAGGAGAGGTGGTCTCAGCCATCAGCGTTGCAGATGCAGCTGTGATCCTGGTGGATTCGGTAGCCGGCGTGGAGGTCGGAACGGAAATCGCCTGGCGCCACGCTGACGAGCACCAGCTGGCCCGCTTTGTGGTCATCAACAAGCTGGACAGGGATAATGCCAATTTTGCCAAGGCCCTGCAATCCGCGGAGGAATACGCGCACGCGGCCGGCCAGCGCCTGGTGAAGATCCAACTGCCCATCGGTGAAAAGCACGAGTTCAAGGGCGTGATCGACCTGATCTCGATGAAAGCCTACCTGGGAGACGGAAAAACCGCCTCGGAGATCCCCGCCGAGCTGAAGGAGGCCGCACAAGAAGCGCACTTCTCCCTGGTGGAGGCGGCGGCCGAGGGCGAGGATGCCCTGCTGGAGAAATACCTGGAGGCGGGTTCCCTTTCAGACGAGGAACTGATCCGCGGCCTTCGGCACGTGGTCCACTCGGGCGCCTATGCCCCTGTTATGTGTGCAGCTGGAGCGCATGAGATCGGCCTTGGTCCACTGCTGAATTCCATCGTGGACCTGCTTCCCAATCCCACCCAGGTGCCGGCGAAGGTTGCCCAGGGGAAAGCCGGGGATGAGAAGCTCAGCGCCTCAGATTCGGGTCCTCTGGCGGCTTATGTGTGGAAAACGACCGCCGATCCCTTCGTTGGAAAGATGACCTATTTCCGGGTCTACTCCGGCACGATCCAGGCTGATGCCCATGTCTGGAATCAGAACAAGGGCGCAGATGAGCGCGTCTCGGGCTTGCACTTCCAGCGCGGCAAGGAGCAGATCCCTGCCAAGGTGGTCCATGCCGGCGATATTGGTTCCGTTTCCAAGCTCACTGTCAGCGCCACCGGCGACACCTTCTGCGATAAGAACCACCCGATCACAGTTGCTCCGCCCAGGTTCCCAGCCGCCCTTTACCGCGTGGCCATCTCTCCCAAGACCCAGGCTGACGCGGCAAAGATCTCGCCGACCCTCACCCGCCTGTGTGAAGAGGATATGACACTTTCCTGGCAGAACGAGAAGGCCACTGGCCAGACCGTCCTTCAGGGCATGGGAGACCAGCACATCGATGTGGCGATCCACCGGGCTCAAACGAAATTCCAGGTGGGATTGGTGACCCAGGAACCCCGGGTCCCGTACCGGGAAGGCATCACCCGGAAGGCGAGTGCCCAGTACCGCCATAAAAAGCAGACCGGCGGCGCGGGACAATTTGGCGAAGTGCATTTGCGCATTGAGCCACTCCCCGAGACTGATTTTGAATTCACCGACGAACTGGTCGGAATGAACCTCTCGAAATCCTACCTGCCGCCTATCGAAAAGGGTATCCGGGCAACCATGGAGCATGGCGCCTTTGCAGGCTACCCGATGAGCAATGTCAGGGTCATCGTTTTTGACGGCAAGGAGCATCCGGTGGATTCCAAACCGGTTGCATTTGAGATCGCCGGCCGCGAGGCCTTTAAGCTTGCGGTCCAGGATGCCGGGCCGGTGCTCTTCGAGCCGATTATGCTGGTACGTGTCACCGTGCCGGATTCGAATATGGGCGATGTGATGAGCGACCTCAACACCCGGCGCGGACGCGTGCAAGGGACCGAGACCGAGCGTGGGAATACCACCGTCATCGCGCATGTGCCGCTGGCGGAAATGCTCCGCTATACCACCCAGATCCGCTCCATGACCGGCGGGCGCGGGTACTTCACAATGGAGCTCGATCACTACGACACGGTCCCCTCTCATATTGCCGGGACGATCATCGAGGCCCACAAGAAGGAAATGGAAGCCAAGAAGGAAGAGTGATCAGCACAGGGCGGGCCGCAAGGTCCGCCCTGTTTTTTTTCCAAGGGGGTAAGAAACAAGAAATATTCCCGTACAGTAAACATATTGACAAATCGTATGAAAATTGTAAAATATCCTGCAATGTTAGCTCCTTATCTGGTTTCCTGTTGCTTGTGTCCCGGGCGGGGTTCGTAACCACCGCTCCATAAAGCTTTTTCCCTGGCAAACAACGAACAAAGGACGGTGGACGTTCCCCGCATAGCAAGCAGGCATGCGCGGACGATCGCGCCGTCTTTTTATATCCCTGGCTGCCCCTGGATGGCGATATGACACTTCTGGATTTTCATCCACCACAAACGAACACAACCTTTCTTACCGACCTTACGGCGCATGTGGGCAACACCCCTTTGCTTCCATTGAGGCGGGTCACCTCACGGCTTAACCCCCGGGTAAGGGTATTTGCCAAGGCGGAATGGTTCAACCCGGGTGGCTCCATTAAGGACCGGCCGGCGCTGAACATCCTCCGCGAGGCGCTGGCCCATGGTCAACTGGGGGATGCCAGACGGCTGTTGGACTCCACATCAGGGAATATGGGTATTTCCTATGCCACATTTGGCGCGGTCCTGGGAATCCCGGTCACCCTGGTTATCCCGTCCAATGCCAGCCCCGAGCGGATCGCCATCCTGCGCGCGCTGGGAGCGGAGCTGTACCTTTCTGACGGGCTGGAGGGATCGGATGGCGCACTGCGGATGGCAAGGCAGATGGCTGCCGCTGAACCGGAGAAGTACTGGTATGCCAACCAGTATGATAATCCTGCCAACTGGCAGGCGCACTTCCAATCCACGGGGCCGGAGATCCTGGCTCAAACGCGGGCCGGACTCACGCATTTCGTTGCCGGGATCGGCACATCCGGGACCCTGATGGGAACCGGGCGGTATCTACGCGAGGCTGCCCCTACGGTCCAGGTGATCGGCTTTGAGCCCGATGATGCCTTTCACGGGCTGGAAGGTCTGAAGCACCTCCCGACGGCGATTCGACCCGGAATCTATGATGAGAGAGTCCCGGATCAACAGATCCGCATAGGGACTGAGGAAGCACATCACATGGTTCGGAGCCTGGCGCGTGAGGAGGGATTGTTCGTGGGAATCTCATCGGGAGCCGCAGCAGCGGCCGCTATGCGTGTAGCTGAAAGGCTGGATGAAGGGTTGGTGGTCACAGTTTTCCCGGATGCGGGGTATAAATATCTGAGTGAAGCTTCGTTGTGGAGTGGAGAATGACCTGTCTCGTGATTCCGGAAGGCTTGATGCGCCTGATCCATGCACATGGGGAACTGGCTTACCCTCAGGAGGGAGCTGGTTTCCTGTTGGGCCGGCCCGGGGAGGTGCTGGACATATTGCCCCTGGGCAATGCCCGTGAAAACGAGGCGCGGCACAACCGTTACCTGATCACGGCGGCAGATTATTCCCGGGCGGAGGCGAGCGCAGAAGAACGCGGCCTCGGCCTGATCGGGGTTTTCCATTCGCATCCCGACCATCCCAGCCGGCCCTCAGAGTTCGACCGTGAATGGGCGCAGCCCTTCTTCTCCTATGTGATCACAAGTGTAAAAGCGGGCCAGGCGGCGGGGAGTCGCTCCTGGCGACTGGCCGAGGACCGCTCGCAGTTTATCGAAGAAGACATCGAGATCAAATCCTAGAATCGGAGCAACCCATGTCGCTTTATTTTGTCCGTCACCAACATTCTGCGGAGGCCTGCCCTGCAAAAGATCCCCGGATGGGGCAGATGCTCCTGCAACACTTAACCAAACAGAACGCCCGTAAATTCGGCCTGGATCTCCTGAGCGATGCCGTCCTGGACGGAAAACATGAGCTGGTCCTGATCGTTGAGTCGGAGTCTCCTGAATATATCGACCAATTCATGCAGCCTTTTGCCATGGCCGGATCAGTGGAGGTCTTCCCGGCCTCAAGCTGCGAGGCTGTGGTAGAGCGAGGCGGATGTGAACCGGCCCTGGAAGCCGGCTGAGTCATGAGCTGCGGATGAAGTGGAATCAATATGAGAGAGGCGAAACAGAATATGCCCACACTTAAAATCCCGACCCCATTGCGTTACTACACTGAGGGCAAGGCCGAAGTCTCTGTGCAGGGCGGTACCGTCCAAGAGGCAATGGGAAGCCTTGTCAAGCAGTATCCCGCGCTTCGGCCTCACCTGTACTCCCCGGAAGGGAAGCTGCGGGCTTTCGTCAATCTGTTCGTGGGCGAGGAAAATATCCGCGACCTGCAGGGCCTTGAGACGCCCCTGGGGCCGGAGGCGCAATTACGCCTGATCCCGTCCATCGCAGGAGGCTGACCATGCTCCCCGGACTTACACGCGAGGAGATCCTGCGCTACTCCCGTCATTTGTTGATCCCCGAAGTGGGATTGGAGGGTCAGCGCAGGCTCAAGGGATCTTCAGCACTCGTGATCGGCACAGGCGGGCTGGGTTCACCCGTGGCGCTCTATCTTGCAGCGGCCGGAATCGGCCG
>CAZSPX010000001.1:21342-61028 GCA_964608885.1 uncultured Anaerolineaceae bacterium
CAGGTCAGCGTTTTTGATGCCAGCCAGGGACCATGCTATCGCTGCCTGTTCCCGGAACCGCCGCCGCCCGGGCTGGTCCCTTCCTGCGCAGAAGGGGGAGTCCTGGGGGTCCTGCCTGGAACAATCGGAACCCTTCAAGCGACGGAGGCCCTGAAGGTGCTGTTGGGGATCGGCCAGCCGCTCGTTGGGAAGCTGCTCATCTACAACGCCCTCGACATGAGCTTTGACTTCGTCAAGCTGAAGAAAAATCCGCACTGCCGCGTCTGCGGTCCGGAGGCGGACATCCACGAGCTGATCGATTATGAGGAGTTCTGCGGCGTGCCGGGTCATGACCATGACGAAGGCTCGGCAGGAGCAGCATGGGATATCACGGCCCCGGAGCTGGCAGAGCGTGTCAAGACCAACCACCTCAAATTGGTGGATGTGCGCGAGCCCCACGAGCTGCAGATCTCTTCCCTGCCAGGGGCGGTCAACATCCCCCTGGGACAGCTGGCGGGACGGCTGCCGGAACTGGATTCCGCGCAGGAGATGGTGATCTTCTGCAAATCAGGCACGCGTTCGGCGCGGGCGCTGGAGCTGCTGGTCAGTGCGGGGTTCAAGAAGGTGAAGAACCTCAGAGGCGGCATCAATGCCTGGGCGCAGGAGATCGATCCAAGCCTGCCGCTGTACTGAAACCTTTGTTCCTTGTCTGCCCCAATAAATCTACCAAAAGGACTGGCCGGTAGCTTTCCTGCCAGTCCTTTTGGTTTCCAGCGGCGGATAGGCATCTGCATCCAGTGACCAAATGGCGATGGAGAGAATCGGAGGGTTTGGTAAAATTGCGCCACCACCAAAGGAGCAGGAATGACCGGTTTAGAGGAATCAGACGCGAGAAGGGTCTATAACAGCATTCTGGGAGCAATGGGGAATACCCCGCTGGTACGGCTGGCGCACATTGCGCGTGATCTGCCTGTCCCGCTTTATGCAAAATTGGAATACATGAATCCGGGCGGCTCGATCAAGGATCGGGTCGGTGCATACATCATCGAGCAGGCTGAGCGGCGAGGAGAGCTGAAAGCGGGCGGGACCGTTGTGGAGGCCACCTCGGGAAATACAGGGGTCGGCCTGGCGATCGCGGCGGCATTAAAGGGGTATAAGACGATCTTTGTGATGCCCGATAAGATGAGCAGGGAAAAGATCCTCCTGCTCCGGGCTTACGGCGCAAAAGTGGTGATCACCCCCACAGCCGTCCCTCCAGAAGACCCGCGTTCCTATTACGAGGTGGCAAAACGGTTCGCACGCGAGACGCCCAATGCCATCCTTGCGAACCAGTACCATAATCCCGACAACCCACGTACACATGAGATCTCGACGGGCCCGGAGATCTGGGACCAGACCGAGGGGAAGGTGACGGATGTCATCATGGGGATGGGAACCGGAGGCACGATCAGCGGCGTGGGGCGTTACCTCAAATCGAAGAATCCCGCCATCCGGATCGTTGGCGTTGATATCGAAGGTTCCATCCTGACCGAAATCTGGCAAAGCGGCGGGAAGATCCCCGAAGGGGCGTACCCGAAAACCTACAAGGTGGAAGGGATCGGGGAGGATTTCCTGCCTTCCACTACTGATTTGAGCGTGGTGGATGAGATCGAGCGGGCGGGAGACCGGGAATCGTTCCTGTGGGCGCGCCAGCTTGTTCGGCAGGAAGGCATTTTTGCCGGTGGATCCTCCGGCTCTGCGTTGGCGGGGGCAATGAAATACTGCCGCAAGCTGTCTGCTGACCGCCTGCCGGTGGTACTTTTTCCGGACGCCGGTGGCCGATACCTCTCCAAGTTCTACGACGACAAGTGGATGCGGGAGTTTGGCTTCCTTTCGATGGAGTTCGGTGAGATGACTCTCTCGGACCTGCTGCTGGCAAAGCCCAACCGGACGCTTTACACCGCCCGCCTGGGGGATACGATGCGGAATGTGGTCACGGTCATGCACCAGTACGCGGTCTCGCAGATGCCTGTGGTGGGAGAGGATGGCTCACTGGTGGGGCTGATCGAAGAGGTGGATCTCCTAAATCACATGGTGGAAAAGCATGACCACTCCCAGGAGGAGACGATCGATTCGCTGGTGCAAAATGCGGATGCGGTCTTTCCGGGCGAAGAAACCCTGGAGAATGCCATGCCCTATCTGCGCGATGGATTGGCGCTGATCGTCATGGATGGCGGCCGGCCGATCGGTATCCTGACCAAGATAGACGTGCTGGATTATGTAGCAGGGAAGATCTGAGAAATGCCGGGCCTCCCGGGAGAGCCCGCCGGGTTTACAGGCGGAGTCAACCCTCCTGATGGAGCAGCCAAAGATACTGATAGGGGTAAAGCTGTAGTCCCTCCCGGGCGGGCTCGTATCGTTCCCCGGTCAAAATGTCTCTGTAATGGCCGGCGGTGAAGCCGTTTCCGGGCACGGATTGGGGTTCGGCGCTCAGGTTATGAAGTGACAGAATGGTCTCCCCCTGATAGGAGCGCAGGAAGGGGGCGAGATGGTCATTGTGCAATTCCAGCCAGCGGAAACGGCCGCGCCCGAAGGCGGGATGTCCTTTGCGGGCTGTGATCATCTTCCTGATGGTATTCCAAAGCGAGTCTGGTTTCGCCTGCTGCGCCTCGGCATTGACCTGCCCGATCCCGTAGGCGCCGTCCCGGATCATGGGCGAATACAGGGCTGTCTCAGGGGCGGATGAAAAGCCTGCATTGGAGGTGGAATCCCACTGCATGGGGGTGCGCACCCCATTGCGATCGTGCATCCAGATATTGTCGCCCATCCCCAATTCATCGCCATAATAGATAATGGGGGAGCCGGGAAGCGTGAACAGGAGCGAGTGGGCCAGCTCGATCTTGCGGCGATCGTTATCCAATAAGGGCGCCAGGCGCCTGCGGATGCCGAGGTTCAACCGCATGCGCAGTTCCGGGGCAAAGTTCTTCCACATCCACTGCCGCTCCTCCTCAGTGACCATCTCCAGGGTCAACTCGTCGTGGTTGCGAAGGAAGATGCACCACTGGCAGTTCTCGGGGATGGGAGGCGTCCTGCGAAGGATATCGCGCATATCTCCGGCGTTCCCTTTGCGTATATCCATAAAGATACGGGGCATGATGGGAAAGTGGAATCCCATGTGGAACTCATCGCCATCCCCGAAATAAGGGCGCACATCCTCCGGCCACTGATTGGCCTCGCACAGCAGTATGCGGCCGGGGTAATTCTCGTCCATATAGCCGCGGAGCTTCTTCAGGAAGGCATGCGTCTCAGGGAGGTTCTCGCAAGTGGTGCCCTCGCGCTCGAAAAGGTACGGCACGGCATCGGCGCGGAATCCATCCACACCCAGGTCCAACCAGAACTTCATCACAACCAGCATTTCCTCCTGTACGGCGGGATTGTCGTAGTTCAGGTCCGGTTGGGATGAATAAAAGCGGTGCCAGAAATACTGTGAGGCGGCCGGATCCCAGGTCCAATTCGATCGTTGTGAATCAATAAAGATGATCCTTGCCCCGGGATATTTCTGGTCGGTGTCACTCCAGACATAATAATCGTGATAAGGCGAAGCCGGGTCTGAGCGGGCGGCCTGGAACCAGGGATGCTGGTCGGAGGTGTGGTTCAGTACCAGGTCCGTAATGATCCGCAGACCGCGGGCGTGCGCCGCCTCCAGGAGGGCTTTAAAATCCTCCAGCGTGCCGTAGTCAGGATGAATGGCATAAAAATCCGCAATATCATAGCCATCGTCCTTGAGCGGAGATGGGTAGATAGGCATCAGCCAGATACAATCCACGCCCAGGCTCTTGATATAGTCCAGTTTCAACTGCAGGCCGCGCAGGTCCCCGTGACCGTCGCCATTGCTGTCGTGAAAAGCGCGCACATAGACCTGGTAAAAAATGGCATCCTTATACCAGAGCGTCCGGGTTGCAGCATCCATCAGGCAGCCTCCCCGGGGTTCGCCTCACGGCTGGCCTGGAGGGCAAGGTCAATAAAGAGGGCCGCGGTCCAGCCGAAGGCCGGCGCTGAGCGAGCCGGGGGGACGCCCGTCTCTGCACCGTAGTATTCGTAGGTGGAAGGCTGGGACATGATCATGTTGAGGGTAGCGGCGCGAAGCTCACGGGCGAGTTCCTTTTTGCGGACGACGTTCAGGGCCTCGATAAAGAAGTAATTGATATTTGCCCAAACCGGACCGCGCCACATAGTTTCCGGGTCGAAGGCGCGATCATCGCGCGCCACAGTGGGCAGCATGGGACTGCCCCAGAATTTCCGTTTGTTCGTGAGCTGGGCGAGCAGACGCTTTGTTATGCGCGCAGGAAGCCTGCCTGTCCAGAGAGGCAGCAAGTTCATCGGTGTGATGACAGGGATGGGCTCGCCGTTATGCATGGCTCGAAACACGCCTGCGCCCTCATCCCAGAGGCGTTCCAACATGCGCTGGACAAGCATCTCCGCGCCCTGTTTCCAGAGGCCGGCTTCAGACCTGAGGCGCAGAGTTCGGGCGATGCGTTCCAGGGAGCGCATCGAAAGATACAAATAGGTGTTCAGGTCCGGCGCCTCAGCTGGCAGCCCGTGATCCCATAAAGGACTGTCATCCAGGCCGGAGGAGTAGGGGTGGAAGTATTGTGCCAGACCATTGTGGTCCGGATCATTTTGTTGAAGCCACCAGGTATTCAACCTGGCGAGGGCCGGATAGATTTCCCTCAGAAAGCCGTTATCCGGGGCTACCTCGTGGATCTTCAGGGCAGCCCAGGCCAGGATCGGCGGCTTGGTCACCTTGCCAGGGATTGGATGATTCAACTCGAAGAGGGCGGCTTCATCGAAGATGGCGTCCGGGAGCATCCCATCGGGCTGCTGCAGCATGAGAAAGGCGCGGATCTGGTCACGCGCCAGTTGGGGATCCACGTGCCGGAGTGCAATGGCATGCAGGGCATTATCCCAGAGCCACAACCCGATATAGGAGGCCTTGGAGGGAGCCAGGGATTCAAATTGTATGCAGCCTCGCGGGCTGACCATATTATTGCCCATGACCCACCATGCGTAGGCGTACTTTTCCGCATATTCCTCCGAGACGGGTGGAACCGGTGAAAACCACGCCTTCCAGCGCTCCAGGGCCTGCTTTTGCATTTCAGAGAAAGCCGGGATGATCTCCGGAAGCCCCGGCGCCTCGCCGATCTTGAGCAGGATGCTCCTGTCCAAACCCGGCTCGAGGAGGAGCTCAATGACTGCGCCGCTCGCATCCGGGGTGATCTCGGTCCGAAGGGTGCCCGCATTGGAGCCGTAGACCACGCTGCGGACCGGGTCGCAATCCTGGCCGGGGCGAAAATGCTGGTGATTCACATGGAAGCGTATGCCGGCCGAGCCACGGGGCGGAAGACCGATGGCGAGGGTGTCCTCGCCGGCAAAGACCAGCTTGAACTTTCCGAGCCGGGTCTGAAAAATCAAGATCTCCGGTGAAGCATCGGACTCGAAAGGGAGCGGCTGGCCGCTCTGGTCTATGAACTGAAGAGACTGGATGAAAGGCGGCCGGTTCAGGTAGGCCTCGGGATGCGGGTCCAGAGCCGTCAACCGTTCTCCCAGGCGGATCTGCAGGCTGCTGCGGCCAGGGGCCTGTTGCAGAACCAGCCGCGAACCGCGATCACTGTATGGAACGCGCGTAAGGTCGATCTGGCCGCGCAGCAGATCCAGATAATCAGGGCTATTCCGGGTATCCTGCATTATCGAGCTATCAACCTTTGACCGCACCTGCCAGCATACCGCGGACAAAGTAACGCTGGAAGCCAAAGAAGACCAGCATGGGCAGGATCATGGAGAGGAACGCTGCGGCAGTCAAAAGCTGCCAGCCAGCCCCGTGCGAAGTGACCATGTTGCTGATCTGGTAGGTCATTACCGGGTTGTTGCCTCCCAGGAAGACCAGGGCGACCAGCAGGTCGTTCCATACCCACAGGAACTGGAAGATTCCCAGGGAGGCGATGGCCGGCATCGCGAGAGGGATGACCAGGTTGCGGAAGATGGTCCAGTGTGAAGCGCCGTCTATATAGGCGGCCTCGAACAGGTCGCTGGGCAGGGAGCCCAGGAAATTCCGCATCAGATAGATGGCATAGGGCAGGCCGAAGCCGGTGTGGAACAGCCAGACGCCCAGGAAGGTTCCGTTCAGCCCCACGGCGGCATAGAAGCGGGAGATCGGGACCAGGGTCATCTGGAGGGGCACAACCTGGAGCCCAACGAGGATCGCGAAGAGCAAATAGCGTCCTTTAAAATGGAGCCAGGAGAAGGCATATCCCGCGAAGGCCGCGAACAGGATCGGGAGGATGGTGGCAGGGATGGTGACCAGCAGGCTGTTGATGAAGGCGCGGCCCATTCCGCGCGGATTCAGAAAATCTCGTGCAGTGCAGCTCAAGTCCAGGGATTGGGTGCCATCTGCACAGTCCTGGGCGTAGGTGCGGGTGCCGCGGTAGCCCACCAGCGCGTCCACATAATTACTCACGGTGAAGCGGGCGCCTCCCTGCGCCGAAGCGGGATCTTTCAGGTAGGCGGCAATGTCTGCGGCTTCCTGCGGGCTGGGGAGCGGGATATCGCCCATGTGAGGCTGGCCATTGATGGGTTTCTTAAGCATGGCCAGTAACTGCAGAGAGCGTGGGTATTTTCCGGAAATCTCAGGATTGCTGAGGTCCGCGTTGGGAAGGGCACGCCCGTCATCGCCATGGCAGGAAGAGCAGAAAGTTGCGTAGGGGGAGGTGGCCTTTGCCGGGGCGAAAACAGTCCACCATCCGGTGGCGTTGATATCCTGGATGGGCCGGAGGGAGGTCACCAGAAGACCCACCGTCGGGATCACCCAGACCAGGAGGGTGAAGATGATGATGACGTGGACAGGGAGCTGGCTAAAGAACTTGTTGATGCGATCGCGGTTCATCGGGTCTCCTCCTGCGCGATGAAGCGCTTGATGTTTAAGTAGACGAAGGGGATGATGACAACCACCAGGATGACGGCCACGGCGGTGCCCCGGCCCACGTTGAAGTTCTTGTACATCTCGGTGTACATACGGTTGGCGATCACATCGGTACCGTAGTTTCCACCGGTCATCACATACACAATATCGAAGAGTTTTAGCACATTGATGACCATGGTGGTGATCACGACGAGGATGGTGGGCATGATGATCGGCACCATGATCTTCCAGAAGGTGGTCCACTCTGTGGCGCCATCCACACGGGCGGCTTCCAGGATCTCATCGGGGACCGCTTTCAAGGCCGCCGAGAGGATAGTCATGCAGAAACCGGTCCACATCCAGACGCCCACCACAATGAGAGCAAAGGTGTTCACCACGGGCGTGGACATCCATGAGACGGGCTTTCCGCCGAGGGCTGTGATCATGGAGTTCAGCAGACCGATTTGGACCTGGGAGGTACCGTAGTCGTAGACGAATTTCCAGATGATGCCGGCGCCGACAAAGGAGATGGCCATGGGCATGAAGATGATCGCCTTGGCCAAAGCCTCATATTTGACCCGGTCCGCCAACACGGCAAAGGCCAGGCCAATCGAGACGGTGCCCGCGGTCATGAAGATGATCCATTTCAGATTGTTGCCGAAGGAGGAGCTCCAGAACGAGCTCCAGAGGGTCCCTATGTTTCGGGCGTCGATCTCATCTGTCAGTGCATGGCGGTAGTTCTCGAAGGCTCCCCAGCAGGGCTGCCCCGTTGTACAAGTGGAAGCCGCCGGGGCTGTACCGTTCTTGTTGCTGAAGCTCAAACCTATGGTGTTGATCATGGGATAAACGATGAAGAAAGACATCACCACCAGGGCAGGAAGGAGATACAGCCAGGGCGCCAGCCGCCCCTGTTTCATGATCTTGGGAACATTCGTCGCGGCCATGTGCTTCTCCTCATAAGCAAGACCGGGGACGCCTTGTTCGGGCGTCCCCGGCAAAACGAGACAGGTTATTTCGCGAGGGCTTCCTTCTGGGCAGCTGCCACAGGTGCAAGTGCAGCAGCAAGATCGCCGCCATTGAGATAGTCCACAATGGCTTTCCATTCGGCAGAGCCGAAGCCGCCGGGGATCGTATCACCGAGGTCGGGAGTGAAACCCTGGGTGGCGTAGAAGGCTTCGGCAGTCTTCATCAAGGCAGGATCGGTGAAGTTACCCTCAGCGCCCTTGTTGGGGGAGAGGCCGAAATTGGCCTTGGCCCAGTTGGCACCGCCTTCAGACGATGCCAGGTAGGTAACAAGCGCCTTGACGGCGGGCTTGTCGCTGAAGGCCATCATCCAATCGGAACCGCCCTGCAGGCCCTTGGCGCCCGGGACGACGAAGAAGTCATAATCGGTGCCGTATTTGAGATCCGGGAACTGTTTGGCGATCTCAGCGCCTGCAAAACCGGATTGCTTGACCATCATGGCTTCCGGTGGGTCGGCAAAAGGTTTGTAGATGGCTTGCAGGAAGGCAGTGGAGAGTGTGCCTTCTGCGCCGCCTACCGTGTACTTCGGATCCTTCGCCCATTTTCCATAGGTCTCGTAGGCCTGCTGGACGCCGGCATCATCATAGGCGATGCTTCCATCGATCAGGCCTTTGACATAATCCGGTCCCTGCTGGACAAGGAGAATGTCCTGTATGAAGTCCGAACCGGTCCAGCCTGTGGCATCACCGGATTCAAGACCCATGGACCAGGGAACATTCCCATCAGCGACCATTTTCTCGACCAGGGCATCCAGCTCATCCCAGGTAGTGGGGACGGTGTAGCCGAGAGCCTCGAAGTTGACCGGGCTGTACCAGATGATGGTTTTGACATCGGACTTGACAGGCAGGCCGAGCCATTTTCCATCCACCATGCCGGGGTCAATGGCTCCGGGGATATAGGCATCCTTGCTGGCGCCAAGCTCGTCCATCGCGAACAGTTTGTCCTTGTACTGGTTGAGCTGGGTCACATTCCAGAAGGCAAGATCCGGGGGAGTGCCAGCCTGGACCCGGGTATCCAGCAGAGCCTGGTCGCGGGTGGACTCAGGTTTTAGCACGATACCGCAGGCATCCACGAGGGGCTGAAGGATCTTGTTGAGGCTTTCCTCTTCCACGCCTGACCACTGGTAGATCATGCTGATTTCATCACCTGAGGCAGCGCCCATACAATCGATGGCGGCAGCAGGCGGTTCGGTGGCGGCCTCGGTGGGAGCCTCAGTGGGCGCCATGGTGGGCGCTTCTGTGGCGGCCGGGGGTTCGGTCATCACCGGGGTCGGCGTGGCCTGAGTGCCGCAGGCTGCAAGCAGGATGGCAAACAGCGAAACCAGTGTCAGCAACTTGCTAATTCTTGACATTTTCTCGTCCTCCGAAGAATTGGTTGGAAACAACACGGTCGAACCTGGACAAGTCAGGGTTGAAAGCGATCACCTCCTTTCAGGCCGATAAAGAAGTCTCCAATCAGGACGGAACAGCGGATAGGCCGCTGGAGACTCTCACGATCAATTCCGATTCGACCAGCACATCATGCTCGTCCAAGCCCTCTCCGCGGATCAGACGGATCAGGCGCTCGCTGGCGGCCCAGCCAAGACCGAAAGCAGGCAGGCGGATGGTGGTCAGCGGGGGGTCAAGGTATTCCGCCAGGGGGATATCGTCGAACCCAACCACAGCGATATCCTGCGGTATGCCCAAACCGGCTTTCTTGATCGCCAGCAAGGCGCCCACGGCGACCACATCACTGGCGACGAAGACCGCGTCTGGACGGGGATTGCCATCCAGCAGTTCCTGCATGGCATGAAAGCCGCTGGCAGGGGTAAAGGATCCTTCCTGGATGAGGGCAGGCTCCATTTGGATGCAGGCCTTTTCCAGGGCGGCGATGTACCCGCTGCGGCGCTGCTGGGCCGAGGTATAAGAAAGGGGAGCATTGGTGATCAGGGCGATCCGCCGTTTTCCGCCCTCGATGAGATGGTTGACGGCCGCCTCGGCGCCGGCTTTGGCATCGACATCCACAAAAGGGATATCCGTACCCGGGAGCTGGCCCATGAGCATGACGGGAACCCCCTCCTGGTGAAGGCGCAAAATTTCCCGATCGCTCTGCCGCGGACCGGAGAGAAGGATCCCATCCACATGGTTCTCTTTGATAAGCCGTGTGTATCCAGTGGAGTCATCCGGCGAGACGGGATTCAACAACACGTGAAACCCCTGCTTCATGGCAGCCTGCTCCACCCCCAGGATCACCCGGGGAAGGAAGGCATCCACAAAAACCTGTTCGCGGGACTGGCTGAGGATGAGACCGAGAGTATTCGACTTCCCGCTCACAAGCCTGCGGGCGGCGGAATTGGGGAAATAGTTGAGGGATTGTGCGGCCTCACGCACACGCTGGCGGGTGGCCTCGCTGATGCTGATCCCTGGGACCTCGTTCAGGACAAACGAGACCGTCGAGCGGGAGACCCCGGCCTCTTTCGCGACATCCAGACTGGTGGCACGCTTGGTGGGTGGCATCTTTATAGATAGGGACTAACACGTGTTAGTAAAATCAGTATAGGGAATCCACACCCCCTTGTCAAGTACCAATTTTTATCTTTTCCTGATCCGGGCCGCCCGTAACTCAGAACAAATATTCGGGTTATGTAGACTAATTGATCGGTATGCACCGAGCGCGATTGGAACAGGAGGCTCTTATGGATATGGCATCGGTCAACTGGATGGCGGTTCTGGCGTGTGTTATTTTTGCAATGGTAAGTGGTTCAGTCTGGTATCACCCCAAGGTCTTCTTCCCGGCCTGGTGGAAGGGGATCGGGAAAACGGAAGCTGACCGTGCGGCGATGAGCCCGGGACCGATGATCTGGGTACTCACAATCATCGCGGCACTGGTGGAGGCGGCGGGCGTTTCATTCCTGATCAAAGCCATGGGGGCGGATTCGCTGGCGTCGGGCGCGGCGGCGGGCTTTATGCTCTGGCTGGGATTGATCGCGCCGACGTACCTGCTGAACAACCTTTTCGCGGGGCACGGGTGGAAGGTGTGGGCGATCGAGACAGGGAACCACCTCTTGAGTTTGATGGTGTTCGGGGCGATCCTGGCTGCCTGGAAGTAACCTTCGTTTTGAGCGCAAGCGAGCATTTCATGGAATATGATGACGCACAGGCCTGGCGCGATGCTGGCGAGTTCGGCATGGCGGTCTATTACATCTACCTGCTGAAAAAAGGTCCCAGCTGGACCCCGGATTCGACGCCGGAAATCAAAGCCTTACAGGATGCGCACCTGGCAAACCTGGACCGGCTGGGGCAGGAGGGAAAACTGGTCCTGAATGGTCCGCTCCTGGATTCCTTCCAGTTGAGCGGAGAGATCCGTGGAATTGGCGTATTGAAAGCGGGCTCCCAGACAGAGGCCCGTGAATGGATCAGTACCGATCCCATGGTCAAGATCGGCCGCCTGGTCTTTGAGCTGCATACCTGGATGGTGGGCAAGGGAATCTTGCCATGAAGATACGTCCGTATGAGGCCATAGATTTCGACGCGGTTACCATTCTCTGGCGGATCTCGCGGGAGCGTTCCCTTCCGGATTTCCAACGCCGCAAAGGACATTTCTTTTACGAAGACAGGGATTATTTCCGGGATCACATCGCTGCGGAGGATCAGGTCTGGGTGATGGAGGATGGATCCCCGGCGGCTTTCATGGCCATACGCGGGGATTTCATCGACCATCTTTACGTCCATCCGGCTCACTGGCGCAGGTCCCTGGGAAGGCAATTTTTGGATTTTGCACGCGGTCTCTCGCCTGACCACCTATGGCTGTACACCCTGCAGGTGAACCAGCCCGCGCGTTCCTTCTATGAAAAGCATGGATTTGTTGCGGAGCGGTTCGGGACCAGCCCACCGCCCGAAAGTGAGCCGGATGTGGAGTATCACTGGCGCCCCGTTGAAGCTCCAATCCGCGAATCGCCCATGCCGTAGCAACCTTTGCCATAGAGGGCCTTTGCCCGTAAAATAGCAGGATGCGTCCAACTTACGTTGAAGTGAACCTGTCCCGACTCCGGCAAAACCTGGAAGCCATCCGTAAATGGGTGACGCCGGCGGCCGTGCTTGCAGTTGTCAAGGCGAATGCTTACGGTCACGGCGTGGATGGTGTGGCGCCCTTTCTTGAGCCATTTGTCGATTATCTGGGAGTAGCTTTGTTGGAGGAGGGGATCCACCTTCGAGGGCTGGGCATCAAAAAGCCCATCCTCGTCATGGGTGGGGTGCTGCCGGTTCAGATCCCGGAGTACCTGGAACATGATCTGACGCTGACGGCATCCTCTGCGACGCTTCTGCTCGCTGCGGAGGCGGCTGCAAAAGAGAGCCGAAAACCCCTGCGCGTCCACCTGAAAATCGACACAGGCATGGAGCGGGTGGGAGTGCGCGATACGGAAGCGCGCCCCTTTCTTGAAACCTCGCTTGCGTGCGATCACCTGGATATCGAGGGCATCTACTCCCATCTCGCCAACTCCGAGCGGGGGGATCGTTCCTTTTCACGGCTGCAGCTGGAGAGGTTTCAGAAGGTGCTTTCCATGTATGATGAGCTGGGAGCTGCCCAGCCGCGCATACGTCACCTGTGCAATTCAGGCGGGATCTTGCAGCTTCCGGAAGGTCACCTGGATATGGTACGGCCCGGGATCATGCTGTATGGGGTCTATCCGGGATCCGAAGTGGACCGCCCAGTGAAGGTCGAGCCGGCTCTGATCTGGCGATCCCAGGTTGTTTACTCGAAGATCACCCCGCCCGGACGGCCGGTCGGATATGGCTCGCTGTGGGAGCCCAGGTCCCCGACGCGCATCGTTACCATCCCCTGCGGGTATGCGGATGGTTATTTTCGCCGAATGACGGGGCTGCCGCATGTGCTGATCAATGGGAAACGATATCCGCAGGTGGGGCGCATCTGCATGGACCAGTTCATGGTGGACGTAGGGAAGGACGATGTAAAGGTCGGTGATCCGGTGATCTTGCTGGGAGATGGGATCACCGCGGACGATCTGGGAGAATGGGCGGGAACGAACAATTACGAGCCCCTGACCAATATCAATGAGCGGGTGCCGCGTGTACACGTCACCGGGTAGGGTACAATAGGCGGGCATTATCAACCCTGAGGTGATTGTTGAAACGAAAATTGCAGGATTACCTGACCTTATTTGTCCTTGGCGGTGGGATCGTTCTCCTGGATCAGTGGACCAAATGGCTTGTGAGGACCCGCATTCCTTTCCAGAGCTCATGGCTGCCGGATGGCTGGGAAGGGCTGGCTCCCTACGCACGCGTTGTCCACTGGAATAACAGTGGGGCAGCCTTTGGGATGTTCCAGAGTGGAAGCCTGGTCTTCACCATCCTTGCCTTCCTGGTGATCGGCGCCATTCTTTATTATTATCCGCGCGTGGAAGCCGGGGATTGGCCGCTGCGGATTGCGATGGGCATGCAGTTGGCGGGGGCACTGGGGAACCTCATCGACCGTCTGACGCAGGGCGGCCAGGTGACAGATTTCATCTCTGTGGGCAATTTCCCGGTCTTCAATATTGCGGACGCAAGCATCTCTGTGGGGGTGGTGGTGCTGATCCTGGGCGTCTGGTGGAAGGAAAACCAGGAGAAGAAACATCTTCAGGCACAAGCCGGGGAGCACAGCCCTGACTGAGCAGGGGCAGCCAATGGAAGAAAGCCGCATCGAATTCCTTTTCGATAAAAAAATCGGCGAGCGCCTGGATAAATACCTGGTGGAGAAGCTGCCGGAGTATTCACGGTCAAGAATCCAGGAGTTGATCACCGACCAGTATGTACTGGTGGAAGGTGCGGCAGCGCGCAAGGCGGGCCAAATGCTGGAGCCGGGACAGAGGGTCTCTGTGCATATCCCGCCTGTGGCTCCCGCGGTGATCAGCCCCGAGAAAATCCCGCTTGAGGTCGTATTTGAAAACCAGGACCTGATGGTGGTTAACAAACCGGCAGGCATGGTGGTGCATCCCGCAGCAGGGCATCACTCGGGCACCCTGGTCAATGCCGCGCTGGGGTATGACCCCGGCTTCGGAGAGATCGGTGGAGAAACGCGGCCCGGAATCGTTCACAGGCTGGATAAAGAGACCTCCGGGCTGATCATCCTGGCAAGGAACGATGCGGCGCACCGCTGGCTCCAGGATCAATTCCGCGCACGAAAAGTGGAAAAGACCTATCTGGCGCTTGTCGAAGGCCGGCCTCCCACCCCCGTCGGACGCGTGGAAGCCCCCATTGGTCGAGATCCCGCGCACCGCAAGCAAATGGCGATCCTTCCGCCCGGGAAGGGGCGCGAGGCGGTGAGCGAATACAAGACCCTGGAATCCTTTTCTGAGCACACGCTCCTGGAGTTCCATCCACTCACCGGGCGGACGCACCAGATCCGGCTGCACTGCGCATTTATCGGCTGCCCGATCGTGGGGGACAAAGTATATGGACAAAGGAAACAATCCATAGACCTGGAGCGCCATTTCCTGCATGCTGCCCGCCTTCGGATCGTCCTGCCCCAGGAATCAAAGCCGCACGAATTCAACGCTCCCCTTCCACAGGAACTTCAGACCGTTTTGGATCAGCTACGTATCCGGGAGTAAAAAAATGGATATCGTTGACCTCCGCTCCGATACAGTGACCCATCCTACACCCGAGATGCGTGCCGCAATGGCAGAAGCAATCGTGGGCGATGATGTTTACGGGGATGACCCCACCGTTAACCGTCTCCAGGAAATGGCCGCCCAGATGCTGGGAAAGGAGGCTGCTCTTTTTGTCCCCTCGGGGACGATGGGCAACCTTCTTGCCTTGCTGGTCCACTGCCAGCGAGGGGATGAGGTCATTGTAGGGGGCAGCTCCCATATTTATTTGAATGAGGCGGGTGGTATGGCAGCGCTGGGAGGCATCCAGGCGTGCCCGGTGAGAAACCAGGCAGATGGCACCCTCAGCCCGGAGGATATCCGGGCCTCGATCCGCACGGAGGATGTCCACCACCCGATCACACGCCTGATCTGTCTTGAAAATACCCAGAATATCTGCGGGGGCGTTCCGCTGACAGCCGTGTACACCCGTGAGGTTGGCGAGCTGGCGCGCGCAAATGGGCTCCATCTCCACATCGATGGGGCGCGCATCTTCAATTCTGCCGTGGCACAGGGTGTGCCGGTCGTGAGCCTGGTCGAGCCAGCCGATTCCGTGATGTTCTGTCTCAGCAAAGGGCTGGCCGCGCCGGTCGGTTCCATGTTGGTGGGCGGGAGAGCCTTTATCCAGCGAGCGCGGCATTTGCGAAAGATGCTGGGGGGTGGGATGCGCCAGGCGGGCGTGCTTGCAGCGGCCGGGATCGTTGCCCTTCAATCCATGATCGAGCGGCTGGAGGATGACCATTCACGTGCACGGCGGCTGGCCGAGAGGCTGGGGGACATTCCGGGGATCGAACTGGATTCAGGCACCCCACATACCAATATGGTCTATTTCTCCCTGGGAGAAGAGGCAAAATTTGATGCGGCCGAGGTCACTCTGCGGATTCGTCCCCTGGGTGTCCTGCTGGATCCGGATGGGCCGCGCCGCTTCCGCCTGGTAACGCACTGCTGGATCGATGATGCGGCGGTGGACAAGGCAATCGAGGCGTTCCAGACCGTACTGGCAGGCTGATCTCTGCCGGGGAAGGCGTGAAGCCACATTTTGAGCCTGTGGCTTGGCGGATGCAGGATCGTTCAGATTCCCCTTTCTGATATAATCCTTTTGCAATCCAGTGGGACTGAGGTCCTAATTCTGAGAATTGGAAAACAATGCAACCCAACCTGACGCTTGAACAGATCGATGAAACCGTGCGAGCCATCCGGTCGCGCTCCTCAGCCGAACCGCGCATAGGCATGATCCTGGGATCCGGTTTAAACGCGCTGGCCGAGTCGGTGCAGGATGCGGATATCATTCCATTTGGTGATCTCCCGCATTTTCCGGTTTCAACCGTCCAGGGACATGCCGGGCGCCTGGTCATTGGAGATCTTGAGAACGTCCCGGTGTTCGTCATGCAAGGGCGGGTGCATTTTTACGAAGGCTACGGCATCAATCGCACCACGCTGCCGGTGAGGGTCATGAAACGCCTCGGGATCGAGATCTTGATCGTAACGAATGCGGCCGGCTGCGTGAACCCGGAATTTGAGCCCGGCCAGGTCATGTTGATCACCGACCATCTGAATATCATGGGAATGACAGGGAACAATCCCTTGATGGGACCCAACCTGGATGAATTTGGGCCTCGTTTCCCGGATATGAGCCGGGCGTACGACCGCGAATTGGCAGAGCTCGCGCGCCGGGTGGCGGCTGAAAATCACCTTGTCCTACAAGAAGGCGTCTATGCTGGACTGAGCGGCCCGTCCTTTGAATCGCCGGCGGAGCTGCGTTTTCTGCGTGTGGCAGGCGCGGACGCGGTGGGTATGTCCACTGTGCCGGAGGTGATCGTGGCCCGGCATGCCGGTATGCGGGTGCTGGGGCTTTCCGGCATCAGCAACAAAGCCAACCTGGATGGCTCGACCACCACCACGCATGAAGAGGTTTTCGAAGCTGGAAAGATCCTCACACCTCAATTGGAAACCATCATCCGCGGGGTTTTGCGCGGGTTATGACCGCAAAGCAGTGGCATGACCGGCCTGTTTCGTTTTCTCGCTTCGTATGAAGCGCTAATCTACATTGTCCTTGCGATCGGGGGCCTGTTTGCGTTTCGATGGCTTTTCACTTCCTGGCAGGAATGGCAGCAGTCGGTCTTCAGACTGGAGCGCGAGTTTTCCCTGCGCAGGCTCAGCCAGGCGCTGGCGGTCAGCCTGGTGGTGGTAGCGCTGCTTTGTACGGAGTTTGTGGTGGCTTCCTTTATCATTCCCTCCCTTCCCGCACAGGTGTTTATCCCTTCGCCTACCCTGGACCTGCTGGCCCTGCCTCCGGGCACCCTCTCCCCTGAGCTGATGACGCGCGTCGCCCAGGCCACCCAGCCGGCCGTCTCGGCGAACATGCAGGGATGCATTCCCGGCGAGCTGATGATCACCTCCCCGATCCCCGGCGCGGAGGTGAAAGGCAAGATCGATATAGCCGGGACGGTCAATATTCCGGATTTTGGTTTTTATAAATATGAGGTTGCGCTGCGCGGCAGCGAAACCTGGGCAACGATCGCGGCCGACACCTCGGTTGTCAAGGACGGCACCCTGGGAAGTTGGGATACATCGGCTCTGACGCCGGGAGATTACCAACTGCGGATCGTTGCCACCGACAATCAGGGAGAATCCCTGCCTCCCTGCATCATCCCCATTCGAGTACTGGCTCCCTGACCATGATAGATTTCAAGATCCGACCCGCCCTTGCCTCCGACCTGTCCCGCCTAATGGCGCTCGACCACAGCATTCGCAGCGACCACGTCTGGCAGCTTGAGCTGCGCACGGACGCAAGCCAGGTGCTGGCGACCTTCCGGGAGGTGCGTCTGCCACGCCCGATCACCCTGGAATACCCGCATGATCCCTTTGCCCTGGCGGACGAATGGAAGCGGATGTCCATGATGTACACAGCCATCAGCGGACCGGATGCGGTGGGATACATCCTGCTGACGGAACAGCCGGAGTTATCGCTGGTCCGTGTCGCTGACCTGGTGGTCGCGCCGCAGGTCCGCCGGCAGGGGGTGGGAAGCGCTCTTCTGGCGGCTGCCCAGGATTGGGGGCAGGGACATAACAGCCGGAGAATGATGCTGGAAATGCAGGCCAAGAACCTGCCCGCCATCCGCCTGGCGCAGAAACATGGTTACGAATTCTGCGGGTATAATGACCATTACTATCTCAGTCAGGACGTTGCCCTTTTCTTTGCGAGGGCCTTGAAATAACTTAACGTACTGGAAGGCTGCATGGTTACCGGTTGGTCAGACAACTTACTCGGGGGGATCCGAACACTCAACCAGATCCTGACGGCAGGAATCGCCATCACGGCTTTTTCACTATTCCTGTACGCGCTTTCATTCAATTTACGAGACCGGGTGGCCCGGTCTTTTGCCATCATCCTTCTGTGCGTGGTGGTTGTGTTCACCACGGAAGCCCTGCAGGATGATTCGATCCCGGCGCGGGGGCTGGATATACTTCTGCGCCTGCAGTGGCTGGGGATCATCTACCTGCCGGCCGCCTATCTGCATCTCTCGGATGCGGTCCTTGTCACTGCCGGGCGTCCCTCGCGCGGCCGTCGCCGGCTGGCTGTTCGGGGTATCTACCTTATCTCGACCCTTTTCCTGGTCCTGATGGCCTCAGGGTACCTTCTGGGACCGCTGGTCCCAAATGGCGTGCCCGCGCCCCATCTCCAGCGCACCCTGTGGACAGAAATATTCACGCTATTTTACGTATTCACGATCGCCTGGGCCGGGGTGAATTTCCTGCGAGCATACCGGCGGATGCTGACGCGTTCCGGTCAGCGGCGAATGCTGTACCTGATGGCGGGAGCGACTGCTCCGGCCCTGGGTTCCTACCCGTACCTGATGTTCGGCTCGAGCCTTGCGGCCCAGTTTCCCCATCTTTTCTGGGGAGTTGCCCTGGTCATCAATATTCTGGTGGCGGGGCTTGTGGTCATCATGGCGTATGCCGTAGCCTTTTTCGGGGTTTCATGGCCGGACCGGGTCGTCAAAAGCCGACTGTTCAAATGGATCATGCGCGGGCCCGTCACGGCCTCGGCCGCTCTGGGTATGATGACGATTGTACGGCGCGCGGGGGAGGTCTTTGGGGGCATTCCATATAATGCCTTTGTGCCCCTGGTCGTGGTGGCGACCGTGCTGCTCCTGGAGCACTTGATCACCCTGGTTGCTCCGATCTGGGAGCGCTGGCTTTTTTATGGCCGGGACAGGACAGAACTGCGATTCCTGCAAAATGTGGAGGAGCGCCTCCTCACGGGAAGCGACCTGAACCAATTCCTGGAGGCTGTCCTGGCAGCGGTCCGTGACCACCTCCAGTCTCCCTCGGCCTTTGTGGCTGCCCTGGACGAAGATGAGCTATCAATGATCGTGCTTGCCGGAAAGCGCAGCATGATCAGCCAACCGGACCTGCCGCAGGTAATGGAGCGCGTGAACGGCAATGGGCCGCGCCATGAATTTATATGGGGAGATTTCTGGGTGCTCCCGCTCTATCAGCGCAGGCGACTGGAGATGGACCGCGATGAACAGCCACCCCTGCTTGGCCTGCTGGGCGTGGCACGCCGGGGAGGAGAAGACCTGGAACATGACCAGCGGGAGGCGTTATGGCTCCTGGCGGACCGGGCTGCCCTGGCGCTTGAAGACCGGCAGTTACAGCAGCGGGTCTTCCGCTCCCTGGAAGACCTTCAACCCCAGGTGGAGATGATCCAGAGGCTGCGAGCGGCAGGCCGCTACGATGTAAGCGCCAACCTGCTATCTGAGCCGCTGCCCCAGGAGAGTGATCTTGCCAACTGGGTGAAGGATGCTCTTACCCACTACTGGGGCGGCCCCAAGCTCACGGCCAGTCCCTTGATGCGCCTTCAGGTGGTGCAGGAACTGACCGATGATCATGAAGGCAATACGGCCAACGCGCTGCGTGCACTCCTGCGCAAGGCAGTAGATCAAGTCAAGCCGGAGGGGGACCGGCGCTTCACCACGGAATGGATTCTCTACAATATACTTGAAATGAAATTCATCGAAGGGCGCAAGGTGCGCGAAGTGGCTTCACGCCTCGCTATGTCTGAGGCCGACCTGTACCGCAAGCAGCGAGTGGCGGTGGAGGCAGTGGCACACGCGATCCTGGAGATGGAATCTGAGATACAGGAACGATAGGGAAGGAGCAAATATGGCTGGTCAACGCAACAAGAATCAAGAAAATCCCATGCCTCTCCCGGATGAAGGATGGTGGGCGTCAGTGTTGGCGGAAGAAGGGCGCAATCTTCCACCGCCGCCCGCGCGCGTCCAAAAGCAGGAGCTGAAGGCCGAGGAAGCTCCCCGGCCATCCGCAGATTGGGCGCAGGTGAAGGACCTGTATTCACGCGACCAGATCGTGAACCTGCGCGTTACAGGGCATAACCGCGGCGGCCTGCTGGTGGAAGGCGAGGGCATGTTCGGCTTTGTGCCTTTTTCACACCTGATCGACCTGGCGGGGAAACCGGAAGTGGTAGACCGCGACAGCTCGCTGGAAACTTACCTGGGGCGCAACCTGAACCTTAAGGTGATAGAGTGCGTTCCGGAGGATGGCCGGATCGTTTTCTCGGAGCGTGCCGCCCTGGCCGAACCCGGGCAGCGGGCCCTGCTCTTCAATGCCATCCAGCCCGGGCAATGCATCACCGGGCAGGTGACCAATATCACCGATTTCGGCGTCTTCGTTGACCTGGGCGGTGTGGAAGGGTTGATCCACATCTCAGAACTCTCGTGGGGCCGGGTGATCCATCCCAACCAGATCGTTAAGCTGAACCAGAAGGTGGAGGTCATGGTGTTGGAGCTGGCACCCGAGCGCTGCCGGGTAGCTCTCAGCTTGAAGCGCCTGGCGCCCAACCCGTGGGAAAAAGCGGATACCCTTTTCGGGGTGGGTTCCGTCCTGCCTGCCGTAGTCACCAGCGTTGTCTCTTATGGCGCATTTGCCCGCCTGGAGGCCGGTGTTGAAGGGTTGATCCATGCATCGGAGATCCCCCTGGAGCCTGGCCAGCCGGTCAAGGAAGCGCTGAGGGAAGGGCAGGCCGTGACCGTTCGCGTCCTGCACGTCGACGCACCCCAGCAGCGCATGGGCCTGAGCATGAAGATCGATTGATCCATGCCTGATCGCCAGCAGCAAACACCCCCCACGGTTCCGGGCGGATCAGCAGATCCAGATCTGTTGGACCGGCTGGTGCAGTTCAACCTTCATTTCGGACGGTTTGTCCGGGATGCGGTGGGGTTGTTTTTGCTGGTCCTTGCCCTGACATCCCTTTTGGCCATATGGAAGCTGACCGAAGGGGTATTCATTTCCATGTGGGCGCGCTTCCTATCCACTTCCTTTGGGTGGGGGAGCTACCTGATCATCGCGGCCGTAGCCTTCTTCGGGTTCGGCCTGCTCAAACGAAATCTTGGCTCCTGGAATATCGGCCGCCTGGTCTGGCTGGAAATCGCTGCCCTTTTGAGCCTTGGGCTGCTTTCCATTTTTGGTGGAAATTCGATCCAGCGCGCGGAGGCCGGAATGGACGGGGGCCAGATCGGTTGGGGCCTGGCCCGGCTGGCCTGGCTGGCGGCCACGCCAACCGGAGGGACACTGATCCTGCTGGCCGGCTGGCTTTTGAGCATCATGGCAGGGCTCAACCTGTGGGCGCTCCTGGAAAAGGGCTTGTTAAGGCTATCAGGTGAAGCGCTCCCCCCGCCGATCATCGAACCGGCTGCCCCAAGTCAGCCCGAAGAACCCGGGAAAAAAGCGGAAAAATCCCCACGTAAAAAGACAGCACCTCTGCCGCCTGAATTTCGGACCACCCTCCGGGCGCCCGAAAAAAAGCCGGAGAAACCGGCACAGGCTCCACCGCGCGATGAGATCCTGCCGCCCCTTCAGATCCTCATGGCTGAAAGCTCGGTACGCGCCGATGAGCGGACCATCAACCAGACCGCCGGCCTGATCATGAAGACACTATCCGAGTTCGGCATCCCGGCCACGGTCATTGGCTACCGGGTGGGACCGGCGGTGACGCAGTTTGCCATCCAACCGGGATTTATCAAGAAGGGCTCGGACGAGGAAGACGCCCAGCAAATGAAGGTGCGCGTTGCGCAGATCGCTGCGCTGGAAAAGGATCTTGCCCTGGCGCTCTCTGCGGAACGCCTCCGCATCGAGACCCCTGTGCCAGGCAAGCCTTATGTAGGGATCGAAGTTCCCAATGCCCGTTCCTCTGTGGTACGGCTCCGCCCGCTCCTGGAAAGCGAGGCCTTCCATAAGATCAGCGGTCCGCTGGCGATCGCCCTGGGAAGGGATGTCTCGGGACAGCCCGTGGTCGCAGACCTGGCGCGCATGCCGCACCTGTTGATCGCCGGAGCAACGGGATCGGGAAAATCGGTATGCATCACAGCCCTGGCAGCCTGCCTGGCCATGAACAATTCCCCTCAAGAACTGCGCATGGTCATGATCGACTCGAAAATGGTCGAGCTGCTGCGTTTTAATGGGTTGGCGCACCTGTACGGGAAGGTGGAGACGAATGTTGAGCGCATCCTTGGTGTGCTGAGGTGGGTGGTGCGTGAAATGGAGCACCGTTATCGCCTGCTTGAGGCCAGCCACTCGCGCGATCTTGATTCGTACAATAAAAAACAGGCGCGCAAGGAGGCAGGCCAGGAGCTCCCCCGCATCGTGGTTCTGGTCGATGAACTGGCCGATCTCATGATGTCCGCCCCGGACCAGACCGAGCATAATCTGGTGCGCCTGGCACAGATGGCACGCGCTACGGGAATCCACCTGGTGGTTGCAACCCAGCGTCCCAGCACCGATGTAGTGACCGGGTTGATCAAGGCCAACTTCCCGGCCCGGCTGGCGTTCGCGGTCGCCTCCGGGATCGACAGCCGTGTCATCCTCGACGCGACCGGGGCAGAAAGCCTTCTAGGGCGCGGCGACCTGCTCTTCCTGAACCCCGAGGTGGGGAACCCGGTACGCGCACAGGGCGCCTTGATCACAGATATGGAGATCGAGCGCATCATCGCACACTGGCAGAAATCCGAGCTGAAACCCTCCGAGGCGGATCCGCCCTGGGAAAAACTGCTGACCGAGCCGGAAGAAGATGAGGATGAGGGGCTGGTGGAGCAGGCTGTTTCGCTTGTCAAACAAACGCAGCGCGCCTCCGCTTCCCTGCTCCAGCGGCGGCTGCGCATAGGCTATCCGCGCGCTGCCCGTCTGTTGGATCAATTGGAGGAAATGGGGGTTGTAGGCTCCTCCCAGGGCGGCGGGCGTGAGCGGGATGTACTTGTAACCGAAGAGGACGAGGAGCCGGGCGAGGGGAACGGCTCGCGCTGAGTCTCAGGCCCTTTTTCGGGTATCATTGGCGAATCTTGTGTGAAAGGATTCAGCTTCGGTGAAAAAAACCTTCACTGATTTTTTGCGCGTCACATTCAAATGGTTTCTTGATCCTGTCGGCGGCTTTTTAAACCGGATCGGCTTGACCCCCAATACAGTCACCTTGCTGGGCGTATTAGGCAACGTTATTGCAGCCTACTTTATTGCCACGGGGAGGATCACGCTGGGCGGTTTGATCATGTTGATCGTCTGGCCGGTGGATGCACTGGATGGAACCATGGCGCGGCTGCGCGGCGAAGCCAGTGATTGGGGTGCTTTTGTGGACGCTGTAAGCGATCGTTATTCGGAGCTCATCCTGCTGGGAGGCCTGCTTTATTATTTCAGCCAGACCAACCAGCACCTGGCCGAGATCGCGACATTCGCTGCTGCCGCGGGATCGATTCTGGTCTCCTATGTCAAGGCGCGGGCAGAGGCCCAGAGCTTCAGCGCAAAGGAGGGGCTGCTGACGAGGGCAGAGCGATACCTGGTCCTAGGACCATCCCTGTTGTTCAATATTCCAGCGGTGGGTGTGTGGATCATCGCCATCCTGGCCAATATCACGGCCCTCCAACGGATCGCGGTGGTTCGCGCGCAGGCACACGGCGGCCGCGTAAAAACCTCAATAGTCGAGGAGAGCAAGCCATGATTGACGGATTTCAGATCGGGCCCCTGTATGTGCGGTTTTACGGAATCATCCTCATGCTGGGCGCCCTGGCGGGCGGGTGGCTCGCAGCCCAGGAGGCCAAACGGCGAGACATGGATCCTGAGATCGTTTGGGATCTGCTGATCTGGTTGATCGTGGGCGGTGTGATTGGGGCGCGCCTCTGGCATGTATTCACTCCCTCCCCCAGCGCGCTGGTGGTGGATCCCAATACCGGACAGATGGTCAATCCGTATTTTGCCGGGGGAACCGTGCGTTTTCTTGATATCCTGTCCATTTGGAAGGGGGGATTGGGCATACCGGGCGCTGTGATCGGTGGGGTGGTGGCGCTCTATTTCTATGCCCGCAGGCACGGTCTGGATTTCCAGCAGTGGCTGGACATCGGCGCTCCCAGTGTGGCCCTTGGCCAGGCTATTGGCCGCTTCGGCAATCTTTTCAATCAGGAGCTGTACGGTGCGCCGACCACCTTGCCCTGGAAGCTCTATATCGATCCCGCCCATCGCTTGCCCGGCTTTGAGAACGTCGATTACTACCATCCCTTGTTCGCTTACGAGTCGATACTTAACTTTGCCAACATGCTTCTGCTCATATGGGTGACGCGAAATTATGAGATCAGCCGCAAAAAGGGCGATGTATTTTTGGTCTATCTGATCGCTTATCCCATGATTCGCTTTGGGCTGGAATTCCTTCGGCTGGACTCCTCCATGATCAGCGGTATCAATATCAACCAGTATTTTATGGCGGTCATCGCTGTGCTTGCTGCGGCTGTGCTGATCTGGCGTCACCGCCCCGGACAAAGCCAGCCTCTCAGTGAGATCGAGGATAACGAGGATATGGCGGATGATGCTGCCGGAGTTCCTCCGGCTGCCTGATCCCCGGGCTCGTCAATATGATCGAAACGTGTGAACTGGGAAAGCAATTCAATGATTTCTGGGCTGTGCAGGACCTGAGCCTGGAGGTCAAGCCCGGCCAGATCCTTGCGCTATTGGGACAGAACGGCGCTGGCAAGACCACCACGGTCCGCATGCTGACCGCGCTCCTACGGCCTACGCGCGGCTGGGCCAGAGTGGCAGGCCATGATGTCGCCAGCCACGGGAATGCAGTCCGTGCCTCTGTGGGTGTGCTGACCGAGCAGCAGGGACTCTATGTGCGGATGAACGCCCGGGAATATCTCGAGTTTTTCGCACAGACCTATTCGATGAGCCTCCAGGCGCAGAAAAACCGGAGCAATTACCTGCTTCAATACTTTGGTTTATCCGAGGTGGCGGACCGGCGCATCGGCGAATACTCCAAGGGAATGAAACAGAAGCTGGCCCTGGCGCGGGCATTAATGCACGAGCCGCCGGTCCTGCTCCTGGATGAGCCGACCTCTGCCATGGACCCGGAATCGGCACGATTGGTACGGGACGAGATCGCAAATCTCCGCTCCTCGCGGCGCGCGATCATCATCTGCACGCACAATCTGGCTGAGGCGGAAGCACTTGCAGATATAGTGGTGATCATCTACCGGGGGCGCATTTTGCTTCAGGGTTCGCTTCGAGAGCTTAAAGACCGGGTGCTGGGGCCTGTGGAGTATGCGGCCCAACTTTCGAGGCACTGGGATGCCGGCGGGCTTTTCGTCCCGCCCGGTGTGGTCCTGGAGCAGATTGAACCGGACAGCCTCCGTTTTCGGATTGATGAGCCGAGCCTATCGAATCCACTCGTATTGGAAGCGCTTTCCAATGCCCATGCGCCGCTCCTGACCTTTCAAGAGATCCCGCGCAGCCTTGAGCAGGTGTATCTGAAGGTAATGGCCGAAGTCCAGGGAGGCGGGTATGCAATCTAGCCTTTATCCCGTCTGGCTGGTGGCCCGTCGTGAGCTGCGTGATCAGTTCCGGGATTGGCGGGTCCTGTTCCCACTGGCGGTCCTGACCTTGGGTTTTCCCTTCCTGATGAATGCGGTCGCCCATGAGACCGTGTCCTTTGTCCAGCGCTATGGAGCGGACCTGGTGATCGACAGCCTGGTTCCGTTCAGTATTTTGATCATCGGATTCTTCCCCAATACGATCTCCCTGGTGGTTGCACTGGAGTCATTTGTGGGCGAGAAGGAGCGGGGCACAATCGAGCCGCTCCTCAGCCTGCCTCTCGCGGATTCGCAGATCTACCTGGGTAAATTCCTGGTAGGGATGCTGACACCTCTTTCTGCAAGCTACATTGCCATCACTCTTTACCTTCTCATGGTACGGAGGCTGGATATCACCCTCCCGCAGAGCTCGATCATAGTCCAGCTTTTCGTCTTGACGGCTGCGCATACGGTCTTGATGGTCAGCGGAGCCATCATTATTTCGGTCCAATCCACCTCTGTGAAGGCCGCCAACCTGCTTGCCTCCTTTGTGATTCTGCCTGTGGCCTTCCTGCTGCAGGGGGAAAGCGTCCTTTTATTCTGGGGGAACGGGAAAGTGCTCTGGCTGGCTGTGATAGGCGTTGTCATCCTGGCGGCCCTTCTCATCCGTGTGGGCATCGCTCACTTCCAGCGTGAGTATCTGCTCGGGCGTGAAATCGATGTGCTCAACCTGCGATGGATGTGGAAGCGTTTTTGGGCCGCTTTCCTCGAGCAGTCGAAGTCGCCGCTGGACTGGTATCGCCGAGCTGTCATCCCTGCCTTCTGGCGTCTCAGGCAGCCATTGCTCATCATTTTCTTGATCGGGATCCTGGGGGCCTGGTTGGGTTATTCGCAGATGGCCCAGAACGCTCCGCAGTGGTTCGCCAGCGATTCTTCGAACCGGTTGTCACAGATAGCCAACCGGATTGGAGATATCCCCCGGCTTGCCCAGATGGGGACAAACCTGACCGTGCCCTTGCTATTATTTAATAACCTGCGGGCCACCTCCCTCATGTACGTTGTGGGATTGGTCTCCTTCGGAGTATTGGGCCTCGTATTCTATTTGATCAATGTGGGCCTGATAGGCGCGGTGGTCAGCCTGTTTGCTTTTGTGGGGATGTCGCCGGTTCTTGTGTTCACGGCCGGACTTCTTCCGCATGGTCTGTTTGAAATTCCGGCGCTGATGTTGAGCGCGGCAGCGGTACTGCGCATGAGCGGTGCGCTTGTCACGCCGCAAGCGGGGCGATCGCTGGGGGAAGTAGTGATCGACCTGATCGCCGATTGGGCGCGGATCTTCGTGGGCCTGGTTGTCCCGCTCCTGTGCGTGGCGGCGGTTGTCGAAACTTATCTTACTCCGCTCATCATTTTGGCTGTTTTAAAGTAGGTCATCATGTCCAGAATTGTCATCCTTGGATCCTCCAATGCAACGTCCACACCGAACCATGAAAATACACACATGGTGATCGTCGGATCGCAGAGGACCGCACTGGTGGACTGCGTTGGAAACCCCCTTCTGCGTTTGGAGCAGGCAGGCGTTGACTTCCGACAGCTTACCGATGTCATCATTACACACTTCCACCCCGACCACGTCTCAGGGCTGCCGCTGCTGCTGATGGATATGTGGCTGCAGGGGCGGACCACTGCATTGAACGTGTACGGCCTGCACTACACCCTCGACCGGGTGGAACAAATGATGGGTCTATATTCCTGGTCGGAGTGGCCGGATTTCTACCCGGTTGCGTTTCACCGGATCCCGCTGGTGGAAAAAGCTTTTGTCCTGGATTGTCCGGATTTCAGGGCGCTGGCTTCACCGGTACGGCATTTCATCCCCAATATCGGCGTGCGCTTTGATTTTCATAACACAGGAAAGTCACTGGCCTACTCGTGCGATACCGAGCCTTGTGAAGAGGTGGTACGGTTGGCCCAGGGCGCCAGTGTTCTTATCCATGAGGCCACAGGCGAGCAAATGGGCCATTCCTCGGCTGCCCAGGCCGCAGAGGTTGCGTCCCAGGCGAAGGCGGAGACGCTCTGCCTGATCCATTATCCAACCGGGCGCTTTGCCAAAGGGGAGCCTGTCGCCGAGGCCGCGGAGCGGTTTCAGGGAAAGATCACCCTGGCGAAGGATTTCATGGAGCTTGAGCTCTGAGCCTATCCCGGGCTCCGACCAGATAAGAAAACTCCCTCAGGAACAGGGAGATTCTTCTACCAGCCCGTGATATAGGGCTCCCATTCGTTGTATTCGATCAGATGTCTTCCATACAGGTAGACTGCGCTGGCAGGCGGCTCCTTCGGCAGGCGCAGCAGGTTCATATGGATCTCATCCAGGTTGCGGCTGCCTTTCCGGTGATTACAGGAAGGACAGGCGGCAACAACATTTGTCCAGACATGCTCCCCACCCTGATGGCGGGGTTTGACATGATCGACCGTCAGGCTGCCATCCTTCCGCCCACAATACTGGCAGGTATAATTGTCACGCCGGAAGACCTCCCGACGGGTCAGCTTGACCCGTGGACGGGGACGGTGGATCTGCTCCTCCAGCCGGATGATCGAGGGACGAGGCAAAAGCTCGGAAACGGTGTGGATGTGGCCGCGTCCATTCACGACCATGTCAGCCTTGCCTGAAAGAAGCAGACTGATGGCCCGCCGTGTAGAACAGACATTGATCGGCTCAAAATTGGCGTTGAGCACTAAAACTGGCTCATTCATGGAGCCTCTATAATAGGCACGATTATACTGCTTTTCAGCAGCCTGCATGACGACACCACACTGGAGAAAATTGGTATGAATGTACTCATTTCGGGGGGGACCGGCTTCATCGGCCGGTGGTTGGCCGCCTCTCTCCTTGGCGATGGGCACAAGGTCTGGGCCCTGAGCCGGGATGCGGAGCAGAAGAGCGCCGTGGAAGGATTCGAAGTCGTCCAGTGGGATGGGAGCACACCTGCGGGCTGGGGCCACCTGATGAACGAGATGGACGCGGTGGTCAATCTGGCGGGGCGCTCGCTCGATTCCTGGCCCTGGACAAAGGCGATGAAGCGGGAATTCCTCGAATCGCGTGTAAACGCCGGGCGGGCCCTCACGGAAGCGATCCGGATCGCCGATAAAAAGCCGGCTGTTCTCCTGCAGGCTTCCGGTATCAATCATTATGGGCTTCAGGGCGAGCTGGCCGATGAATCCACCCCTCCCGGCGAGGATTTCCCGGCCCGCCTCACGGTCGATTGGGAGGATTCCACACGGGGGGTCAAAGCCATGGGAGTCCGGCGGGTCGTGACGCGTTCGGCGGTTGTTCTTGCACAAGGGGAAGGGTTGCTGCCTCTCATGAGCCTGCCTGTCAAATTATTCATCGGCGGGCGGCTGGGGGAAGGCACACAGGCCATGCCGTGGATCCATATCGCGGATGAGATCGGGGCCATGCGGTTCCTTCTGGAACATGAGGAGGCGCGCAGCGTTTTCAACCTGATCGCTCCCCAGCCGACCTCGAACGAGCTCTTCATGCGCGGATTGACCCGGGCGCTCAAGAGACCCTATTGGTTTCCCACTCCGGCCTTCCTGCTGCGTTTTGTCCTGGGCGAGATGAGCGTGATGGTCACCCGGGGACGGTACAGCCAGCCCAAGCGGCTGTTGGAAATGGGGTATGATTTCAAATTCCCAACGCTTGAGCTTGCGCTGGCCGATCTATTTTCCTGACGGGTAATTCAGCATTCCCGGGCCACCCGTCAGATCCTTCAAAGGAGTCTACCCATGAAACGTGTCTTGATCTTGCTGGCAGTGATGGTGTTGACCGGATGCGCGTCTCGCATCCCCCAGATCCCAACACTCCCATCCGAGTATCTGAACGCTCCCACGCCCTATATAGCCCCCTCCTATCCCACTGCCGAAGCCCAGGTGCTGTCCTCAAACCAGCTCATGAGCGGCGTGGATGTGCGTATTGACCGCGCCTGGCAGGACGGGAAACAGCTGAATGCCGATGTCTGTTTTACCCTACCGGACGACTCCGACTGGTCCATCTGGAAGGCCAGCCTGCAGTTCGCAGGAACGACCGTGACCGATTTTGGCACCACGCTTCAAAGCCTTCAGGCGCCTGCCGATGGACAAACCGGGCAGCGCTGCGATACGATCAACTTCTATGTGCCTCCGGACGCTGACCTGACCAACACCACCATCACGATCGAAGCCATCGCTGCACCTCCACGTGAGGGCGAGTACTGCGATCTATACCTGCCCAAGATCCAGACCGCGCTTCAATCGCGGGGCGTGGCCATCGCGATCGGGTGCACGCCTGACGCGAACGGAGTTCAGAACCTGCAGATCACCAGTTTCCCTCCCGAAATGACGCAGGAACAGGCGGAGGCGATCGTATTCAGCGACGAGTTCTATTCCATCCCTGGCCCCTGGGTCTTCACCTTCAACCTGGCGCAATAAGGGCAACTAGAACGGAGAAGCGAGCCCGGAGCCTTGCAGCCCCGGGCTCGGTGTTATCCGCCTCTTCGCAGCGCCCCGGAAATGTTATAATCGGCGAATGTTCAAAACCGTTTATTACTCTTATTTACGTCTCTAATGGTTCCGATGGTGATTGAACGCGCCCACCATCGCGGGCGCGTTTTTATTTCAAATGCCGGCGGGGCATGAGTGCCTCGGAGAATCGGGTGGAGGATGACATGGAAATTGACGAGCAAGTCGAGCTTTTGATGCAGGGGACTGAATATGGCGATGAAGAGCTGAAAAAAGCCATGTCCGCCGAGCTGCGTGAGCGGCTGTTGCTGGCCAAGACAGAAAACCGCCCATTGCGGGTATATTGCGGTTACGACCCCACCTCCAAAGATCTCCACCTGGGCCACACCATTACCATGCGCAAGCTGCGGCAGTTCCAGGAACTGGGACATGAGGTCACCTTCCTGATCGGCAGCTATACCGCCCTGGTCGGAGACCCATCAGATAAGAACAAGGCGCGCCCAATCCTAAGCCAGGAACAAGTGGCCGAGAACGCCCGGACCTATTCCGAGCAGGCGTTCCGGGTGCTGGATCGCAAAAAAACTATTGTGCGGGCAAACGGTGAATGGCTGGCAGAGCTTTCCCTGCTGGACCTGATCCGCCTCGGGCAGAACTTTACGGTGCAGCAATTCCTGGCCCGCGAGAATTTCTCCAACCGGCTGGATAAAGGCGAACCGATCTATCTGCACGAGACATTCTACGCCCTCATGCAGGGATATGACGCCGTGGCCATGAAGACCGACATCCAGGTGGGCGGTACAGACCAGTTGTTCAACATCATTGTTGCGGGGCGCAAGCTTCAGGAGGCGCTAGGGCAGAAACCGCTGGTGGGCATCATCTGCGGGATCCTGCCCGGCACGGACGGAATCCTGCGGATGTCCAAATCCACGGGCAACATTGTCCCGATCAACACCACTCCGGAGGACATGTACGGCAAGGTCATGTCCGTTCCGGATTTTGCCATGGGGAAATTCTACCGGTTGGTGACGCGGTTTTCGCCTCACGAGATCGAAGGCATCGAAAAGGCTCTCGCCGCCGGAAGCCTGCATCCCCGGGATGCCAAGATGCGGCTTGCCCACGAAATCACCAGCATTTTTTACGGCGAGTCCGCGGCCGGAGCCGCCCAGGAAGCTTTCGTCAGGACATTCCAGCAAAAAGAGACTCCGGAAGAAATGCCGGAGTATCAATTGAAGCCGGAGGAAACAGTGCTGGACGTGATCCTTTCGGCGGGCCTGGCGGAAAGCCGAAGCAAAGCGCGCGCCCTCATAGACCAAAAAGGTGTCCGGCTGGATGGTCGAACACTGGAGCGCGGGGATGTGTTATTCCCGCACCCCGGTGTCTTGCAGGTCGGGAAGCGCCGTTTCCTGCGCGTGAAGTAATCGGCTTTTCCCCATATTTCGCAATTCGAGGGCTCATCCCTCGGCAGTCAGGTGCTCCTCATCCACCATTTTGAGGAACTCATTTGCGATCTCTGGATCGAATCGGGTACCAATCTCACCCCGGATATAATCGATCACCTTTTCGCGCGGCCATGCCTTCCGGTACGGGCGGTCATAGAGCAGTGCATCCCACACATCCACCAGCGCAAATATCCGTGCTGACAGCGGGATCTCCTCGCCTTTGAGCCGGTTGGGATAGCCCTCCCCATCCCAGCGTTCGTGATGTGCATAGGGGATGTCCACCGCGGGCCGCAGGTACGAGATCGGGTGGAGGAGATCATAGGCGTATTGCGGGTGCTTGCGCATTTCCACCCATTCCTGCTCGTCCAGCGGACCGGACTTCTTGAGAATATGGTCAGGGACCGCCATCTTGCCAATATCATGCAGAAGCACACCGCGGCGCATGCTCACCAGTTCTGTTTCAGGAACTCTTAAGCGGCGCGCAAGGCGCAGGGTCAGATCCGTAACGCGGAGAGTGTGACCCTGGGTCTCACGATCACGAAGCTCCAGGGCTTTGCCCCAGCCCTCCAGGGTGGTGTCGTAGGCCAGGGACAGCTCCTGGTTGGAACGCTGAAGATTGTCAAAAAGCTGTGAGTTGTCGATTGCAATGGCTGCCTGGCCGGCCATAGTCTGGAAGAAGTCCAACCAATCTGCCTCGGGCGGAGGCGCCTGTCGGTAATAGACCTCCAGAATACCCTTGACCTGTCCCTTGCTGATAAGCGGCGTGGCGAAATATCTGATAAACCGTTCCTGGCGGGCAAGGTCCTTGCGGTGGAATTGAGGCTCACTACCCACATCCTCCACGCGGATCATCTTCCGCTCCAGCAGGGCTTCATCCAGTATCCTGCCGGAAGCCCGTAGATTGGTCTGGATCAGCGCGGCCTGCCGGAAACCCAGGCTGGCAATATGATCCAGAGCGCGCATTTCGGGGTTGTAGGAGAAGATCGCGGCAGCGTCGGCATGTAGTTGTGAAACGGTATGGTCGAGGAGGATGTTGAGGGTAACACGCAGATCAAAGCTGGAGGCAATGGCCGTATCCACATCCCGGAGGGCTGTCAGGCGCTTGACCTGCCCCTCGCTCTGGTCAAAAAGCTGTGCGCGATGGATGGCGTTTCCGGATATCTCGGCAAGAGTGGTGAGCAGTTGTACCTGGGCGGGCTCAATCCTGCGCGGCCTCGGAACGGCCACGAACATGACACCGATCGTCTGGGAGGATGTGCTGATGGGGATTCCCACGCCCGCCCAGCCGGTCTCAACTCCCTCTCCCAGGTCCTTCGCTGAGAGCGCATCACTGCCAAAATCATGGATGAGGAGGACCTGGCCGTTCCGGAAGATCTGCCCGGCAATGGACTGGTTGGACTGGATCTGTTTCAATCCGGCCTGGCTCAGCCAACCACTGGAGACCTTGCGGTCGAGCTGATTTGTCACTGGGTCATGCAGCCAGATCGAAGCTGCGTCCGTATCGATGACCTTCAGCACCTCCCGGAGGAGGACTGGAGGAACCTCATCGGGCCGGCTCAGGGCCCGCAGGGCAAAGGTAACCCGGCCCACCACCTCCAATTCCTCCATGCGCTTGCGCGTCTCCTGGTACAGGCGTGCGTTATCGATGGCCGCAGCGGCCTGATAGGCAAAGGTTCGTGCCAGGGCGGCCGACTTTTCGTCGAAGGTTCCCACCTCATAGCTATCCAGCGTGATATATCCCACCACCTCGCCGCGGGTCACGAGCGAGACGCCCATCCAGCCACGTACGCTGTCTGCCGCAGCCCAGCGCTCAAAGCGGGAGTCGACCTGGGCATCGTACAGAATCACCGGCTCGTTGTTATTGGCGTCGATGGCCAGCAAAAGCTTGTTGTCTGAGGGGAAGGTCTGGTGCATCGCCTGTGTCTGGTTCGGCAGCCCCTGTGCGGCTGTGATGCGGACTTTGTCGCCTTCAAGAAGAAGGATCGAGCCGCTGTCGAACGGAACCACCTGCCTTAAGGCGGTAAGGATGGTCTCAAGCACCTGCTGCGGGTCCAGGGAGGATGTCACCGCGGAAGCGGCCAACCGGAGATTTTCTGCCTCCTCGCGGCGCTGCTGTTCCAGCTCGAATAGACGGGCATTCCCGATGGCGTTGGCGGCATTATTTGCGACTGCCAGGGCCAATTCCTCGTCTTCCCGGGTGAAATGTCCGGGCTCGCTGCTATCCAGGGTTGCCATGCCGATCGTAGTATTGCGGACGAGGATGGGGATGGCAAGCGTGGAGCGCAATTCAGAGATCCCCGGGATCCAGCGATAGCGATCATCCGTGAGCGTATCTTCGATCCGGACCGGTTTTCGGGTCTCGATGACCTCACGGTTGAGGGGAAAATCTTCCAACAGCAGGTTGTTGCCCCGGTGGAGAGTATCCGGGGGGAAACCGATGGCTGCCGAGATCCGAAGCCGGTCGCCTTTCAAGAGCTGGATGGAACCGGAATCGCAGGGAATAAGCTGGATGAGATGGCCGAGAATGGTCTGATTGACCTCGTCCAGATCGAGAGAAGAGGCGGCGAGGCGCATCATTTCGAGCATGGTTGCCTCGCGCAGGCGCAGTTTGTTCTCCGCTGCAAAGGAGCGGGCGTTCTGGATCGCCACGGCTGCCTGCTGCGCAAGGCTGCTCAGAAAGTTCAGTTCCGAAGGGCGGAATTCCTTGTCGGCTCCTGTTCGCCATACCACGACCAGGCCGGTCAATTGGTCCTTGTTCAATACCGGGACACCCATGATATGCTCAGCCGGATTGGTCTCGGTCCCCTTGATGGTGATCGCGCGCGGGTCAGCCGGTGCATAGTTGACGATCTCGCCGGTCTTGCTCAGGGCGATCTGTCCGGCGATCCCCATCCCGAGGACTACAGGATCGTTCTTGATCTCCTCGGCGTCGGCGCCGATCACTGAGATGCCATGCAGCTGCCCATCTTTCTCGTCCATCATGTAAACGGCGCTGGTCTCCACGTCCAGCAGGTCTTTGGCGTACCAGGCAATACGCTCCAGAACCTGGTCCAACTGCAGCGTGGAGGAGACATCCCGGCCCACCTGGGCCACGGCTGCCGACTCCTGGGCGCGCTGTACCGTTTCCTGGAACAGGCGGCTCATCCCAATGGAAATGGAGGTCTGGTGGGCAATACTGATGAGGAAATTAAGCTCGGATTCGTTGAAGAGCCCATCGGCCCGAAGCCTCCAGGCGTTGATCGCACCGATGGACTGGCCCCGCAAGATCAGGGGGGATGACATCATGGTCTCGACTTCGCCATCTTCGTTGGGAGTGCCAGGGACGGTAATGGTGCGCGGGTCGCCGCGGGTATCGTTGACGATCTCCGACTTCCCGGCAGCGATCACATTGCCGGTGATTCCGATCCCCACCTGGATTGTGTGCGAGATCAACTGGTCGCTATAGGTGCCTTTCGCGGAAACGATCTTGACGGTCTTGTTGTCATTCTGCACCAGATAGATCGCGACATGGCTGGCTTTCAGAAGCTCAAGTGTCCTTTGAGAGACCTTGTCCAGCAGATGCCCCATTTCCTGGGTGGTGGCGAATTCGTTCGCAATATCGGCCAGGGCTTCGATGATCCTGGTTCGCCGCCGCTCCTCCTGGAAGGTCCGGGCGTTGGCGATGGCAATGCTCGCCTGGTTGGCAAAGATCTCTGCCAGGCGGATATGCTCCTCCGTATAGAAATTGGATTGAGAGTGGTCGATCGCCAGCATGCCCAGCAGATCGTCCCCCACCAATAAAGGTACGCCCAGCCAGGAATGAATATGGCTGTGCGGGCCATCCTGGAAGGGCTGGAACAGGTCGGGGGCATTCCCGAGACGCAGCGACCGACGTTCTCGAATCACCCGGGTATTCGGATTGTCTCCTGGTACAGGGAATCGCATGCCGAGTACCCGGGAGGGGTCTTCCCAGCCTGCGCCCCCCACGATCTCAAGGAATCCATTGTTCAGCAACTGGACAGAGGCTGTTCGATAGGGCACAACCTTGGCCAGTTGATCCAGAATATGTTGTATGGATTGTTCCTGGTCAAGGTCGGAGGCCATGGTGGCAAGCGATTCGCGCAAGGTCTCGGCTTCGCGCCGCCGCTGTTGCTCGGCATCAAACAAGTGAGCGTTCTGAATGGCAATGGCAGCCTGATTTGCAAAGGTCTGAACGAGGGAGGCCTGCTCCTGCGTGTAAAAGCCTTCCTTTTGATTGTACAGGTTGATAAACCCGATCAGTGTGTCCTGGGCAAACAGAGGGATTCCCATCCAGCCATGGAGCTGGTCCCTGTCTTTCATATCCGCAAAGTGATCATCTGACTGGATGTCGGGGATAAGGATCGGATCGCGAGATGTGCTGAGCTTCCATTTTTCACGATCAATGGAATATTGCGTTCCGACCGTTTCGGGGGCAAGATTTCGTCCTGCAGCCGTCCTGATAATATTCCCCTCGATAAGCTCTACGGACGCGATCTCGTATGGGGCAAAGGTCACGAGCAGGTCGAGCGTCGTGTTCAACAGGGTATCAAGGTCGAGGGAGCTCGTGAGAGCTGTGGTGGCTTCTCTCAGGCGGATGGCTTCACGCGCCCGGCGTGTCTCGGCCTCGAAGAGTTGGCTCTTCATCAGGGCGGTGGACAGCCCGCCTGCAATGGTATTGATCAAACGCTCATCGGCCTCGTCGAAAGCATCAGGCTGGCAGCTTTCGATGTTAATCACACCGACGACCTTATCTTCCGAGACCAGGGGGACACACAGCTCGGAGCGTATGCCAGGCTGGACCTCCACGTATTCGGGCATGGTTCCAACCTCACCGCTGCGGAAGGCGCGGCCGCTGGAGATCACCACACCTGCAACACCCGTGTCGATACCTGACTTCTGCATCAATTCGGCTTTTATCCCGCCCCGGTATGATCCGTGGGGTTGAAGCGATCCGGTGGGCTCATCGATCAACAGAATACCGCAGTTGTCAGGCTTGAGGGTGTTGTAAATAATGTCTGTGATCGTAGTGATCAGTTCGTCACTATCCGTGAGATTCGCATTTGTAACCGCAGCAGAGTGCAGCATGGTCAATTCCATCAACTGGCGCGAAGCTGCGCTCGAAGCCGCTTCACGCTGGATGGCGCTGCTCAGGATGTTCGCAGCGGTGCGAAGCGTTTCCACCTCGTTCTGTGTCCAGACGCGTTCGCGAAGACAATCATCCAGTCCGATCAGCCCCCACCACTCCTCGCCCACCATGATCGGAACGATGATAATGGAGAGGATATTCTCGCGCAGGAATTCGGCCTGCTCCCCGGGTAACAGTTGGCGGGTGATGGAAGATATGGGCTCACCTTTCGCCAGAAGCTCCCCCCAGCGCGAGAGTCCTTCCTCGGTCAGATCGAAATCCTTCAAAACTGGATCATCGATCATGGGCTGGATCCCGGCAGCGCACCATTCGAACAGCTGGGATATTACGGCCCGGGGCCCTTCCCCGGCGGTTCTCTTGAAAATATATACCCGGCTGGCCTCGGCTGCCAGTCCAAGTTTTTCCAGAATGGATTGGATATTGGTGGTCCAATCGGCTGATTTCAGAAATTCATCTGCTGCAAAGGCGATGGAGCCCAGAATGGCTTCCCTCCGCTCCACATTTCCCCGGGCGATTTTCTGTTCTGTAATATCGTGGAACATGGCAAGGATGCACTGCTTGCCATTCAGATTGATAATCTCATAGAACGCAGAAACATCGAGAATCTCGCCGGATTTTCGGGAGAAAATATCCTCGATATTCCGGAGGGACCGCTCGCGGTCAAGCTGTTCCAGAAACACCCGGTGTTTCTCAACACTATTGGAGCCAATCTCGAGGACCGAACGGCCCAGAAGTTCCTCAGGCAGATATCCGCTCATGGCCCAAAAGGCCGGATTGGCTTCGATCAACCGGCCTTCTTCCCAGGTGGTAATACATGTCGGGATAGGACTGGTTTGGAAGGTCTTGCTGAACCTCTCCTCGCTCTGGACGGCAGCCGCCTCGGCTTCCCGTTGGTTGGTGATCTCGACGAGGACACCCTGATAGTACGCAGGAGTGCCATCTGACCCTTGAATCATCTGGGCATGGTCATGAACCCAGATCATGCGACCATCCCGGCAGACCATGCGATACTCCACCGTTAAAGGTTGTCCGGTGGTTTCGGACCGGCCGACCTCTGCCTGTACACGTTCAAGATCATCGGGGTGGATAACCCGGGACCACAGGCCCGTGCCGCCCAACCATTCATAATCGGGATATCCTGTAAGCTCCCCGATCCGCGGGCTTACGTATGTTACCCGCCCGTCCTCGACATCCAGAATATATACGGTCGCGGGGACATTTTCAACGAGCGCACGGTAGCGGGCCTCTGCCGCCTTAAGGGTTTGCTCGGCCTGTTTTCGATCGGTGATATCTTCTGCGAAGGCGATCAACGCCTCCTGTCCAAAATAGGAGGTCCTGGAGACACGGACATGCTTGGGGAACACCTCTCCATTCTTGCGGCGTCCCCAAAACTCGAACTGTTGGGGGGATCCCTGCAAAGCAAGCTGCAATTGACTGGATATAACAGCAAGGTCGTTCTTTCCCGGTGCAGCTACATCCGCAGGGGATTTCCCGATCAATTCCTCCCTGGAAAAGCCGTACATCCGGCTGGCGCCCTCGTTCACATCCAGAAATACGCCGTTCGTGTCCTGGATGTAAATGGCATCCTGAACAGAATCAAACAGGCCACGATAGGAATGTTCCGTCTCGCGCAGGGCTTCGCGTGTCCGTCGTTCCTCGGAGATATCCAACAAAAGGCCCTGCCAGTAAAGGGGATTTCCCTGCTCATCCCAGACCGGCACGGCACGGTCCCGCACCCAGATGGTCCGACCATCCTTGGCAGTCAGGCGGTACTCGATATTATAAGGAGCAAGGGTTTCGTTGGTGCGACGGTTCTCCTCAATAGCGCGTTGCCGGTCATCCGGATGGAGGGATGCGATCCAGAGCTGTGGGTCGGCCAACCACTCCTGCGGGGTGTAGCCGGTCAGCTTCTCGATCTGAGGGCTGATATAGACCTGGTGGGTTGTCCCCTGAGGGTTGATCAATTCGGTGTAAGGCGCTGCCGGCATCTGTTCCACCAGCGCGCGATAGCGGGCCTCCGCCATTTGCAGGCTGGCTCGGGCCATACGCCTTTCTGTAACGTCATGGCATACCACCAGGACACGGGCGGGCTGCTGCAGTCCTGTGAAGACACGGGCGTCGCCCTCCACCCACAGGGTGACAGCCTGGCGGCTGGTAATGCGGTATTCAAAGTGGTTGGTCTGCCCGGGATTGGCAATGGCTTGACGGATATGGGCAAGGACCGGCTCACGGTCCAACTCGTTGATAAAATCCAGAAAGGGCCGGTCCACCAGGTCTGTTGCACTTGCGCCAAGAAATTCCTCCATGCTTCTGTTGACCGCCAGGATCAAGCCAGCTTCATCCAGGGTCACCAGCATCAGAGGATTGTTGTCATACAGGTCTCGGAGACCTCCCTCCAGTTCTGGAGAGGAGCGTTCGCCGCCCCTCTCGCTGCTGATCTCCTTCAAAAAGCCTTCTACATACTGGATTTCGGAGTTTTGTCCCCGGATCAGGTGGACGTTCACCCGGACCCAGAAGGTTGTGCCATCCTTGCGGCGCGCCAGGGGTTCGAACCGGTCGATCTCATCCTGTTCTTTGAGCAGTTCCAGGAGAGGTGTTCGCGTTTCCGCCTCGGCGTAGATGATCGAGGCGATATTGGGAACCGACCGGATCATCTCCTCGGGAGAGGCATAACCGAAGGTACGCGCCAGGGCGGGATTAACCCGCACAAATTGCCCCCCGGGCAAACACTGGAAGAAGCCTTCCAGCGCGTGGTCGAAGATGCGGTGATAATCCCCCTCGATCTTGATCCATTGCCTGCTCTCCTGGCGGAGCAGGAAATAGAGCGCCGCGCCGATCACCGCCAGGGTGATCCAGCCGCCAAAGTCGGCGAGGAACTTCACAACCCCTGGGGATTGGATATGTGCCGGAAGGATGTAGTTGAATAGAGCGATACAGGCTGCTCCCAGGCAGGCGATGAGCAGCGTAATGTAGATGGCAACAGGGAGACGGGACGCTCTCATAACAAGAGGATTCTAATCAGAAGTTGGGTAATAAAACCTTTGAATTACATTTCAATTCCCCCCTTTTTGGCCTCTGCATGGAAAAAAGGCCATGAATCAATGTGGAACGTTGGCCCCCCTGCAATCAAAAAGCGACCTGCAGGCCGCTCTAGAGGCGTCGACGGGATTCGAACCCGTGGTGAGGGTTTTGCAGACCCTTGCCTTAC
>CAZSPX010000002.1:0-15443 GCA_964608885.1 uncultured Anaerolineaceae bacterium
AGCCCACGCGCCCCACCCAGACTTCGAGGGAGGAACGCTTAAAACAGAAGAAAATACGCAGTGAACTCAAGAAAACACGACGCGCGGACCCGGATGCATAAGTACCGCTGCACCCGATGGAGCCCTGGCTTTTTCTGGTATAATTCGTGCCCGTGACTGGTCCTGTCCCGCGGTTCCGGCTGCGGATATGGAGACCTGCAAAAATCTTTAGAAAGGAATGCACACGTCATGCCGCTTGCGAAAGAAGTGAAGACGAAGGCGATCCAGGATTTTCACCGCCACGAGACCGATACCGGCTCTCCCGAGGTGCAGATCGCGATCCTGACCAATCGCATCCTCCAGCTTACCGAGCATTTGCGCGCCAACAAGCACGATGAATCGTGCCGGCGCGGGCTGCTCAAGCTGGTCGGCCAGCGCCGCAGAATGCTGGCCTATCTGCGCAAGACGGAGTACCAGCGGTACCTGGAAGTGACCGACCGCCTGAGCCTCCGTCGCAAATAGAATACCATTCGTCCAACCGTAGGGGCACAGCCAACTGTGCCCCTACAAATTAGCTCCGCCCCTCAGGAATTGAATAGCGTGAACAACCCCGTTGTGCCCGCTCTTCAGTCCCTGAACAGGCGGAAATGAAATGAGGCGTCCCCGTTCATGGCGGGACGGCCCGATCCAACAGGAGAAAAATGAAACCAGAAGCCAAGCGTTATTCGACCGTTGTCGGAACACAGACGGTCACCTTTGAGACTGGGAAGCTCGCTGGCCAGGCTGGCGGTTCGGTAACCTTTGGAAGCGAGAATTCCATCGTGTTCGCCGCGGCCACCATGGGCGGGATCCGGGAAGGCATCGACTTCTTCCCGCTTTCAGTGGAATACGAAGAGCGGTTATCGGCAGGAGGAAAGATCCCCGGATCATTCTTCCGTCGCGAGGGGCGGCCGGGGACCGAAGCGATCCTGACGGCGCGGCTCACAGATCGACCGCTGCGCCCCCTGTTCCAGCACGGAATGCGGAACGAGGTGCAGGTCATGATGTTCACCCTGTCCTCGGACGGGGAGAACCCCCTGGATATCTTGGCGATCAATGCAGCCTCGGCAGCCATCATGATCTCGGACATCCCGTGGGGAGGTCCTGTGGGAGCCGTACGCGTGGGGCGCATCAACGGCGAGTTCGTCATCAACCCCAGCTTTCCCCAGATGGACGCCTCTGACCTGGACCTCAGGCTGGCGGGTACCCGGGACGCCATCCTGATGGTCGAATGCGGCGCAAATGAGATCCCGGAAGACGTGATGGCTGAGGCGCTTGTACTCGGGCACCAATCCATCCAGCCCCTGATTGACCTGCAATTGAAGATGGCCGCCGAGGTGGGAAAACCCAAGCGCGAACCCAACATCGCCCTGGCCAACGAGGATCTCCAGCAGCGCGTCTTTGACCGCGTGAACGCGCCGATGAACGAACTGCTGGATAAGCCCCTGAGCAAGGTGGAATTTTATGGCGGCATGGATGAACTTCAGGCCGCCATCATCAGCGAGATGGTCGTGGAAGGGGACTCCGGTTCTCCGCTGGAGAAGGATGTTCGCTCCGCATTCAGCGAGGCCGAACACAAGATCGTCCGCGAGCGGATCCTGAGCGCCGGCAAACGCCCTGATGGCCGCACCCCCACGGACATCCGACCGATCTGGTGCGAGGTGGGCATATCACCCCGCGCACACGGAACCGGGCTCTTCACACGCGGCGAGACGCAGGTGCTCACCTTCTGCACACTTGGCACCCTGGGCGAGGCACAGGAGCTGGACAACCTCTCCCCGGTGGACAGCAAGCGCTACATGCACCACTACAACTTCCCGCCATTTTCCACCGGCGAGGTCAAGCCCTTGCGCGGGCAGAGCCGGCGCGAGGTGGGTCACGGCGCGCTGGCTGAACGGGCCCTCGAGCCGGTCATCCCCGCAGAAGAGACCTTCCCGTACGCCATCCGCATGGTCTCAGAGGTGCTGTCCTCCAATGGATCCACCTCGATGGGCTCGGTGTGCGGATCCACGCTGGCGCTCATGGATGCCGGCGTACCCATCAAGTCGCCGGTCTCAGGTGTGGCGATGGGCCTGATCAGCGACGAGAACGGCCGCTACCAGATCCTGACCGACATCCAGGGTACCGAGGACCACCTTGGCGATATGGATTTCAAGGTAGCGGGCACCGCCCAGGGAATTACGGCCCTCCAGATGGACATCAAGATCACCGGGCTCAGCCCCCAGATCATGAAAGAAGCCCTGGAGCAGGCCCGCGCGGCCCGGATGTCCATCCTTGACCGCATGCTGGAAGTGCTGGCCACGCCCCGGGCCGAGCTCAAGCCGCATGCGCCGCGCATCATCACCGTGAAGATCCCGGTGGACAAGATCGGCGCGCTGATCGGACCGGGCGGCAAGAATATCCGCGCCTTGCAGGAAGAAACAGGCACGAAGATCGACATTGAGGAAGACGGCACCGTATACATTGCCTCTGTCATGGGCGTGGGCGCCGAGATCGCACGCCAGCGGGTCGAAGCCCTGGGGGAGAGCGCGGAGATCGGTCGCATCTATACAGGACGCGTGGTGCGCATCGAGGCCTTTGGCGCCTTTGTGGAGATCTTACCCGGCGTGGACGGATTGGTCCACATCTCTCAGCTCGACAGCGAGCGGGTGAACCGTGTGGAGGATGTGGTCGCCATGGGAGATGAGATCACTGTGATGGTGACGGATATCGATCCGCAGGGCAAAATCCGGCTCTCCCGCCAGGCCGTTCTGGAAGGCTGGACGGCTGAGGAGGCCCGCGAGAAGGATCAACGCAAGCCCGGCGGGGGACGGCCGGGAGGCGGCCGCGGAGGCGACCGGCACGGAGGAGGAGGGAACCGCGGGGGCGATCGCCGGGGCGGCGACCGCAGGTAGCCTCACAGGTCTTGCTTTCTGACCATGGACAGGGCGGCGCCATTTGGGAGCCCGCCCTGTTTTTTCTGCCAAAAATAACAGGCTGAGACAATCCTCCATTCAGAAAGACCAATGCTGCGATCAATTACACGTCTCTACCACGAATATCCACGCCAATACTGGCTGATGATCACGGGCATCATCATCAGCACGGCGGGCGGAAGCATGATCTGGCCTTTCATGCTCATTTATGCCAGCTCCAAGCTGGGACTCCCCCTCAGCACCGTGGCCACACTGATCTCGATCAACGCGGGGACTGGGCTTCTCGCCTCCTTCCTTGCAGGGTGGGTCGCTGACCGGTTTGGCCGCAAGGTTGTGATGAATTTCAGCCTGACAATCAATGGGCTGGCATATTTCTTTTTGCTGGGCGCCGAGACATACCAGCAATTCGCCCTGCTCATGGTCATGATCGGGCTTTCCAATCCTCTGTACCAGGTAGGCGCCGACGCGATGCTGGCAGATATGATCCCGCCGGAAAAAAGAACCGACGCCTACGCCATCAACCGAATCGCCAATAATGCGGCTTTCGCCCTGGGGCCGGCCCTGGGAGGCTTTCTTGCTGCCCGCTCTTATAACCTTACCTTTTACGGTGCTGCAACCGGATTCCTCATTTACAGCCTGCTCCTATTTTTCCTGGCGCGCGAAACACTGCACCAAGAGATCGATCCGGCCAGTTCCGGGCTCTCAGGAGCATCCAAATTTCAATCCGGTCCCAAGACCTTCAAGGAGGTTGAACCTCCTGCACAGGGTGGATTCAGTGAGGCATTCAGAGACAGTCCCTACATGGCATTTATGCTGGCGACGAGCCTGGGCTTGATCGCCCCCACCATGCTTTGGATCCTGATGCCTGTCTATACGAAAACCAATTTTGGCATTTCGGAGGCTCTCTACGGCTGGATCCCCACCACCAATGCACTGATGTGCGTTTTTCTTCAATACCCGATCACACGCCTGACACGGAAATTCAGGGCACTTCCGGTGGTTGCTGCCGGGATGCTGATCTATGCAACAGGAGCAGGCAGCGTGGCTCTCATGTCCGGTTTCTGGGGCTTCTGGCTCAGCATGGTGATCCTCACCTTCGGCGAGCTGACCATCGTCCCAACTGCCAGCAAATTTGTCGCCGACCGGGCCCCGGCACACCTGCGCGGCCGGTATATGAGCATCTACTGGTTCGGCTGGGGCCTGGCGCGGGCGGCCGCTCCACTGATCGGTGGCTTTCTGAACGATGCCATTGCACCGCGCTCCATATGGGTGGGCGGATTTCTGATCGGGCTTGCCAGCGTGGCCGGATTATCTTTCCTTGCTTTCCGGGAACTGAAAAGCCTTGCGACCGAATCTTTCACGGAATCTGCCGGGAAAAGCGGTTCGCTTTCTGTGGATTAGCTCTCTTATCAACCAAACCTGATTCCAGCGGGTTCCTTCCAAGCTCATATGCCTTTCAGGGTCAGAAGGTACCATACTGGTAACACCCCTTTACAGGAGAACCATCTATGGATATGAACGGAAAAACCGCCCTCGTGACTGGAGCCTCCTCGGGCATTGGAAAATGCGTCGCAGAGCTCTATGCCCGGGAGGGAGCCTCGGTCTTGATCTCGGATGTGAATGAGGAACTTGGACAGGCCGCCGCGAAGGAGATCGATCCCTCGGGGAAACGGGCAATATTCGTCAAGGCCGACGTCTCCAACCCGGAGGACTGCCAGAAAATGGTGGAAACGGCGGTGGAACGGTTCGGCCGGCTGGATTACGCCTGCAATAACGCGGGCATCGGCGGAGAACAAAACCCCACTGCTGATTACTCCATTGAGGGCTGGCAGAATGTGATCGGGGTCAATCTCTCAGGTGTGTTCTACTGTCTGAAATATGAGATCCCGGCCATGCTCAAGAATGGCGGAGGCTCGATCATCAACATGGCTTCCATACTGGGGCAGGTCTCCTTCCTCGGAGCTGTAGCCTATGTAGCCGCCAAGCACGGCGTAGTGGGGATCACTCAAAATGCTGCCGTGGAGTATGCATCACAGGGAGTCCGAGTCAACGCGGTTGGCCCAGGTTTCATCAGCACTCCCATGATCCAGGCCCTGGAAGACAACAAGCAGGCCTATGACCAACTGGTCGCGCTCCATCCACTCGGAAGGCTGGGGAAACCGGAGGAGGTAGCCGAACTGGTAATCTGGCTCAGCTCGGAGAAGGCATCCTTTGTTACGGGAGCCTATTACCCTGTGGATGGCGGCTACCTGGCTCGCTAGGTGGTCCCCTATCCTTCCATGAACTGCTGCAGCCGGGCTTTGACCGCCGGCCATTCGTTGTCCAGGATACTGTAGAATACCGAGTCGCGCGTCCTCCCATCCGGAAGGATCATGTGGTTGCGCAGGATCCCTTCCTTCACCGCTCCGATCCGCTCGATGGCACGCTGGGAGCGTTCGTTCCGGGCGTCGGTCTTCAGCTGCACGCGGATTGCCCCCAATACCTCGAAAGCATGCTTCAAGAGCAGGTACTTGCACTCGGTATTGACAACGGTACGCTGAAACTCCGGTCCATACCAGGTACCACCGATCTCCAGCCCGCGGTCTCTGGGCATGATGTTCAAGTAGCGTGTGGCGCCTGCCACCTGCCCGAAGGCGAGATGCACAGCGACAAACGGCAGGTCGGTACCGTTCTTCGCACGGGAAAGAATTTCCCGGACCCAGCGGCCCATGTCCTCCTCGGTCAGGATATCTCCATAAAGCATAAAGTTCCAGAAGGGCTGGCCAGCCCCGATCTCGGCCAGAGCCGGGATATGCGCCTCGGTCATCGGCTCGAGGCGGATGTATTTTCCGGTCAGGACAACCGGTTCAACTTGCATTATTCCAACCATTCTGCCTCGGTTTTATCCTGCGAGGGGAGATAGGGCATACCGGGTCCGGCAATCCCCAGGTGCGCGGCCAGGGCAGCCTGCATGGCCGTTCGATCGTCCCAGGGATATTCCGTCACGCCAAAACACATGGACTGCTCATGGCCTTTTCCGCAGGCCAGGACGATATCCCCTGGACGCGCAAGCGCGACTGCGAACTTGATGGCCTCGCCACGGTCGGGAATGCGCCAGAAGCTGCGGCCTTCCACCCCTCCGCTGGCCAGGGCTGCGCCTGCCATTTCCTGAAGGATGGCATCCAGGGATTCGGTCCGGGGATCCTCAGCAGTGAAAATGCTCAGGTCAGCCAACCTTACGGAGGTCTCTGCCATAAGCCGGCGCTTCTCGCGGTCTCGCAGGCCGGCAGATCCAAAGACCGCGATCAGCCTGGGCTTTTCGGGCTGGCTGTTTCCAGCCTGATCCCTCATTCTCCCGGCCTCCTCCAGTGTGACTTTCAGGGCATTCGGGGTATGGGCAAAATCCACGATGGCGAGAAAGTCCTGCCCCATGTTAATCCTCTCCATACGCCCGGGAACGCCCCGGAAAGAGGCAATCCCTTCAGCGACAGCAGCCGGGGAAATGTTCAGCCCCTCCACCGCAGCAGAAAAAGCTGCCAGGCAGTTCGAAATGTTATACTCACCATGCAAGAAGGTAGATATGGCTACACGATATTTATTGGATTTCACATAGAACTGAGACCCCGAGCCCTCATACCGAATATCCACAGCCTGGAGGTCAGCCCCCTCCTGCAACCCATAACTGACCTTGCGGACCCCCGTGGCCGCTTCCAAGAATGAAAAGGAGCGATCATCCCGGTTCAGTACAGCGAGAGGCAGGATCCCCATGGATTTTGGTAGTGTTTGGTCAAGACTGGAGAACAACCGGGCCTTGGCAGCCCGGTAGTTCTCATAGGTGCCGTGCTCATCCAGGTGCTCATGTGTGATGTTCGTCACCACGCCCACATCGAATTCACAGGCATCCACCCGATGCTGCGCCCAGCCATGTGAGGTGGTCTCCAGAATGGCATGACTTGCGCCGGCATCTACCATCCGGCGCAGGTAACGCTGAACATCCTGGGCGTCCGGTGTGGTGACATGAAATCCAGTATCCAGCTCCTCGCTGCCGATCACCGCGTTTACAGTGGAGATCATCCCGGCTTGAACACCGGCCTGCTGAAGAATGTGGAACAGGATATTACTGGTGGTGGTCTTGCCGTCCGTGCCCGTGATACCGATCACTGTAAGTTTCCGGGCCGGCCAGTCAAAGAATGCCGCCGCCAACCAGGACAAGGCCTGGCGAGCATCCGAAAGCTGAACATAGGGAACAGGCGCAATCTCCACCGGCTGATCCCCCACCACGCAGACGGCCCCGTTCTGAAGCGCCTGGGGTATGAAGCGATGCCCGTCTGCCGCCCCGCCCCGCATTGCGACGAAAAGGTCCCCGGGTTTTACCTGGCGGCTGTCAATGGCAATCCCCCCGATCAGGACATCAGGCAGATCCGAGGGGAAGGAATAGGGAAAATCAACAAAAAGCTGGCGGAGCGTTTTCATAATGAAAGGAGGTTTCAGCAATTTTAATGCCAAAACCTCCTGAAAGCAGACAGGGAATGCTGCGGACGGGAGAGCCAGTACGTATCTCCCGGATTTCCCCGGGGCAGACTAGGCGGAGCGCACCAGCTTGATGTTGAACTGACGAGAGGAGACCACCAGGCGCAGATTGCGCCAGAGCACTACATACATCTCGACGCCGCGCGAGGTCGTGATGTCGCCCAGATCTATGATGGATTTCCATCCGAACCAATCACGAAGGATCTTGATGACCGTCTCCTTGGCATGGATATCATTCCCGCTGACGAAGACATCGGTGGTCTCATTCAGACGGCTGGGATTGACCATGACATCCGCGTTCATCGTGTTGAGGGTCTTTACCACGCGCACCTCGGGGAACTCGCGCTGGATCTGCTCCCCAAGTGAATCATTGTTGCAGACAGTCAGAGCCCAGTGCTCCGTGGAGTAGTCCAGCGGGTTGGCCGTGTCGATCAGGATCTTCCCCTTTAAATTCGAAGCTCCCGCCATGCGCAGGGCTGAAAGCGAGGCGGTGCCAAGGGTGCAGTTGAAAATGATCTCGGCAAACTCGGCGGCATTGGCATAGCTTCCAAACAGGGCATGCTGCCCGCCCTCCTCCTTGGCCCAGACGACCGCCTTCGGATTGGCCACATCCCGCGAGCCCATCATCACCTCATGTCCCAGATGCACCAGCTTCGAACCGATCGCCTGACCTACCATTCCCGACCCAAGTACGCCGATCCTCATGGCACGCTCCTTTTAGCGCTGTGTGGTTGGCCCGGGATTACGTCCAATATGCACCCCAAGCCCTTCTCGCCGAAGGCAGAAGTATCGTTCAATTATAAATGAATCCACGGCCCACCCGGGGGTTCACCGGGAGGCCATTTTCGTCTTCAGCCACTTCAGGCGGAAGATCTCCTCGCGTTCACGCTCCTCCAGCGAGCTGACAATAAAAGTGACAGTCTCCTCATAGGCCGGAATGAAAATATGCTGAAGTGCGTTCACACGCCGCTGGGTTTTGCGCAGCTCTCCGGCCAGCCGCCAGACCGTGGTCACCAGCATAGAAAGCTGGGGGGTTTTGATGATGACCTCCCGGAAGGCCGCGCTGGCCTCATCCAGGGCCGCATTGGTCCCACTCAGGCTGTAGAGCATCCGCTGGGGCTCGCCACGCGCCTCGATCACCGGGATGGCCACGCCCATGATGCCTCGCAGTTTGAGATGCACATCCACGGTCTTATGCGCGGCAAGGGCAGCCCATTCCACCTGGTCGCTGCCCATGGTGAGGCGCGCCTTTTCGAGGGCACGATAGGCCGTATCCAAAAGCGCCCACACCTCTTTCTGGAGCACGTCCGCCTCGTGAGCGACCCGGACCAATTCGGTGGTCAGGACCTCGCGCTTGCGGTCGAGGATCTCGTATCCCTCGCGCGCAAAACTGAGTTCCTTCTTGATACGGATCAGATTCGAGCGCGTTGGCGCGACGTTAATGGTTGGCATCTTCACCCTGGTAGTACTTCTTGATCTCGTCCAGGCTGAGGCGGGTAAGCTCCTCCCTGGGGAGGGCCGAGAGCAGCCGCCATCCAATATCCAGGGTCTGCTCAATGGTCCGGTTTTCTGTGTGAGACTGGTTCACGAACTCACGCTCGAAGGCCCGGCCAAATTCCAGGTACCTGCGATCCACCTCGCCAAGCTCCTCTTCGCCGATCACCGAGGCCAGGGCGCGGACATCCTGCATATGGGCATAGGCGGCATACAGCTGAGCGCCCCAATGGGAATGGTCTTCACGGGTGCGGCCCTTCCCGATCCCATCCTTCATCAGGCGCGAGAGACTTGGCAGGACGGCGATGGGTGGGTAAATTCCCTGATGGTCCAAGTCACGACCCAGAGTGATCTGTCCCTCGGTAATATAGCCGGTCAAGTCGGGGACCGGATGGGTGATGTCATCACTGGGCATGGTCAGGATCGGGATCTGAGTGATGGAACCCTCGCTCCGGCTGATGCGTCCGGTGCGCTCATACATGGAGGCCAGGTCACTGTAGAGATAGCCCGGATACCCTTTTCGACTCGGAACCTCACCGCGGATATTAGATACCTGCCGCAGGGCCTCGCAGTAATTCGTCATGTCCGTCAGCACCACGAGGACATGCATATCCCGCTCGTAGGCAAGATATTCTGCCAGGGTGAGGGCCGCGCGTGGGGTTACCAGGCGCTCCACCGGCGGATCGTCCGCCAGGTTCAGGAACATGGCTACACGGGTAAGTGCGCCGCTTTCCGTGAAGGACCGGCGGAAGAAATCGGCCACATCATGCTTTACTCCCATGGCGGCGAACACAATGGCGAACTGCTCAGATTGGGAGCCCGGCGCACCGGCCTCAGCGCCCAGCGTCGCCTGGCGGACGATCTGGGCCGCCAACTGGTCATGCGGCATGCCAGCCCCGGAGAAGATGGGAAGCTTTTGGCCGCGCAGCAGGGTATTCAGGCCATCAATGGCCGAGATGCCCGTCTGGATATAGTCCCTGGGGTACACGCGGGCTGTTGGGTTGATAGGCTGCCCGTTGACATCGGCAAACTTGTCCGTAAGCGGCATCGGCCCGCCATCCAGAGGGTTGCCCAATCCATCGAAGACACGCCCCAGCATTTCCTCGGAGACCGGGATGCGCAGGGTGTCTCCCAGATAACGGACGCGTGTCCCGTCGATGGAGAGGCCGGTGGAGCCGGCAAAAATCTGCACCACCGACATATTCTCACCCACTTCCAGCACGCGTCCCTGGCGGATGCCGCCCTGGGAATCATGGATCTCCACGACCTCATCGTAGCTCACGTTGGCCGCGCCTTCCACGATCAGGATAGGCCCTGTGATTCGGCTTACGCCTACCACCTCCTGGCCGCTTTTCATGGTCATTTCGTCGCTCATTGGTACTCCGAATCCAGCCGGCTCATCTGCTCATCGATGGCGGCCTGAATCTCGTCCATTTTCCCAAGCTCTTCATTGGGGACCGTGGTCTTCATGCGGATCAAGGCATCCACGATGGGAAGCTCATGGATCACAGAGATGGGAGCTCCGCGCTTCACAATCTGCAAGGCCCGGTTATGGAAGTGCAGGATCAGCTCCAGCATCCGGATCTGCTTCTCGACCGGTGAATAGGCATCCACGCTGTCCATGGCGTTCTGCTGCAAAAATCCCTCGCGCAGGAGGCGGGCCGTCTCAAGGGTGAGACGCTCTTCATCGGGAAGCGCATCCGGTCCCACCAATTTCACGATCTGGGATAGACGGCTCTCCTCACTCAAGATCTCCATAGCCCGGTTCCTCATCCTGAGCCAGTCCACACCCACCTTCTCGCGCCACCAACCTGCCACATCCTCCAGATACTCGCTGTAACTGTCCAGCCAGTGGATGGAAGGAAAATGCCTGGCAGAAGCCAGTGACTTATCCAGGGCCCAGAAGCAGCGGATGAACCGCTTGGTATGCTGCGTGACCGGCTCGGAGAAGTCGCCGCCGGGAGGGGAAACGGCGCCCACGATGCTGACCGACCCATGCTCGCCGTTCACGGTCTCCACATACCCGGCGCGCTCATAGAACTCCGCCAGGCGGTTTGCGAGGTAGGCAGGATATCCCTCCTCGGCAGGCATCTCTTCCAGACGCCCCGAGACCTCCCGGAGTGCTTCCGCCCAACGGGAGGTGGAATCGGCCATGAGAGCCACGTGATAACCCATGTCACGGTAGTACTCCGCGATGGTGATCCCCGTATAGATACTGGCCTCGCGCGCCGCGACCGGCATGTTCGAGGTGTTGGCGATCAGGACCGTTCGCTCCATGAGGGGCCGGCCGGAGCGGGGATCCACAAGGTGCGGGAATTCCTGCAGCACTTCAGTCATCTCATTGCCGCGCTCGCCGCAGCCAATGTAGACAATCACCTGTGCATCTGCCCACTTGGCAATACTGTGCTGGGTGACGGTTTTTCCCGAGCCAAAAGGCCCCGGTATGCCTGCCGCTCCACCTTTGGCCACAGGGAAGAAAGTATCCAGGACCCTTTGCCCGGTGATCAGTGGGGTGCTGCCGCTCAACCTCGACTTGTAAGGACGTGGGCGGCGCACCGGCCAGCGCTGCAGCATCGTCAGCGTTTTCTCCTCTTTCCCGACTTTAAGGCGGGCAATCGGCTCATCAATGGTGTACTCCCCCTCCTCTGCGATCCAGGTGATCGTCCCGGATTGGTCGGGGGGCACCATGATCCGGTGCTCGAAGGTTTCGGTCTCCATGACCGATCCGATGACCTCCCCACCGCGGACCTCAGCCCCCACCCCGGTCTTGGGCGTGAACTTCCAGCGGTCCTTGCGATATAAAGGATCCAGGCGCATTCCCCGGCCGATGAACGAGCCGGACTGCATTTCGATAAGAGGGAGGGGACGCTGCACACCATCGAAGATGCTCTTGAGAAGGCCGGGGCCAAGCTCTACGGAGAGCGGAAGCCCGGTGCCATACATGGGAGCGCCGGGGCGCATCCCGGAGGTCTCCTCATAGACCTGGGCGGTGATAATATCCCCTTGAAGGCCGATCACCTCGCCGACCAGCCGGTCTTCACCGACCTCCACCAATTCAAGCATGCTCACATGCCTGGAACCACGCGCCCGCACCACCGGTCCGCTGATCCAGGTAACGGTTCCAACCCGCTCGCTCATAGCTTTTCTCCCATCAAGACCTGATACACCGGGGATCGAAGCGACTTTTTCATCCGGTCGAGCCGGGTATCCAGTGTATTGTCGTAATGAAGATGGCCGCCGGAGGCATCCACAATGACTCCCACGCCCTCCTCCAGCGCCTCCTTGACCGCCAGCTTTACCTTGAGGTCTTTTGACAGTTTATCCATGTGCGGGCCAAGGGCTTTCTGCGTCCCGGCATCCAGGCGCACCTCAGCCTCCGAGGCGTTCAACTGCTGGAAGGCTTCGCGAAGAAGGAGGGCCGCGATCTCTGGGTAATCCGAGCGTTTTTGAAGGCCCGCCATTCTTTCCCGCGCCGCCTTGAACACCTGGTCCAACAGTTTTTCACGATGCTCCAGCTGCAGCGTGCGGGCTTTGAGCTGGGCTGAGGCCACCACCTGGCTGCGCAGGCGTTCAGCCTCCAGCCGGGCGCGATCCAGGATCTCCTTGCGAACCGCCTCCGCTTCAGCCTGCGCCTTCGCACGGATCTCCTCCGCTTTGGCTCTTCCCTCGGACTGGATCTTTTCGGCCTCCTCACGAGCGTCTCTAAGGATGGCCCGTGCAAGGGTATCAATCGTCTCGTCTTCAGGTTTCATAAAGTGTCACCATTCCGTTCCGATAAACAGGCGGAGAAATCCCGCTCTTCTCCGGGCTGGACCTCACTCCGTCAAAGACGTATCCCGATAGCCCGCAGGACAAGATCGCCCAGGGAGGACTCATCCGCAGAAACGCCTTCCGGCGAAGGGATCTCAACCACGAGAGGGACGGTACTGTGGAGCTTGAGATCCTCCACGCGGGCCTGGATCAGGCGGGCGACATCCTGGGTCACAAGGATGATGCCGATATCCCGGGCGGAGAGGGCCGCATCCAGTGCCTGGTTGGCCTCCTCCGCGCTGGAGACGGCCTGCCCACTCACCCCCGCCAGCGAGAATCCCAGCACCGCATCGGGATGGCCGACCACCAGTACTCTCATAGGTTCCTACCGCTGCAGCACAAGCAAGGCAATGATGATACCGTAGATGGCAATGCCTTCGGACAGGCCCACAAAGATCAGTGAGCGGCCGAAGGATTCAGGCTTCTCGGCAGTGGCACCCACAGCCGCCGCGCCGGAACCTGCCACGGCAATGCCTGCGCCCACGCAGGCCAGACCCGTAGAGATGGCCGCGGCCAGGCTGGCATAGATGTCACCACCGCCAGCCTGGTGGAGGCCGGCCGCAGCCGCCGCCGTCGGAGAGAACAACCAGAAAACACCGAAGCCGGTCGCCAGAAAGCCCACCACCACATTGAACCCATTCAAGCCCATGACCATGTCACGGGTGGCCTTGACGGGAGAGTTCCCCCGATCCCGGATGAAAAAGTAAACGGCCGGTACCATCGGGATCAGGCCAACGATCACTGCGATAATCAGAAACATGTTCTCTCTCCTTGGATTATGGTTTTTCTACATCATAAATTGCATGCGAAGCCGTCCTAATCCGATTTGGTCGGCTGCAGGGTCAGCGGCTCAAAGCGCGCGCCGCCGCCCGTAAAGAACTTGCCCAGGATCTCGTAGTAGTGAAGACGCATCGTCTGAATACCGACGATCAGGCCCTCAAACCCAACAATGAAAATGTTGCCGATGATGACGATCAGCCAGTAGAGGAGGTTATGGCTTCCGCCGCCGGCCAGGTCGGCCAGGATGAAGAAGACCGAGCTGAGGCCGCCGTGCGCCACGGCAAAGGCGCCCACACGGACAAACGACAGGGTATTGCTCACCAAAGTGAGGAAGACTTCGAATAATTCAATGGGCGCCTGGATGAAATACGTCCCGAGGCCGCCTTCCACCAGAGGCCGATGGCCCTCCACCAGGTTGATCAGGACCTCGGAGATCATCACGGCCACGGCTGAGATGGCTGCCAGGACGATGAACACGATGCGTGGGATGGGGAAATTGAGATTCGGGATGAATGTGGCGCCGATCCCCAGCAGTGAGACGTACAGGAGGAAGGCAGAGACACCGGTGTGCCCGAAGAGTACATGGCCCCAGTCGCGCGAGAGCACGCCATTGACGATGCTGAGAATGTAAGACAGCAGCAACAGCACCACACCTGCCGCGACCGCTACGATCAGGATGCTCATGATGTCATGCAAAGGGTTGATCCACAATGGATGCAGCTCAATTCCCAGGAAATTCTCCTCGAACATGAACACGCTGCCGTACAGGAAGCCAAAGACGGTGGCCGAGATGCCGCAGATCATGATGAGCGCGCCCAGGCCCGCCATGCTCTTCAACTTCGGGATCCGCCCCGAGCTGATCAACCAGCCCATCAAAGCCAGGACCAGGCCCTGGCCGATATCTCCGAACATGGCCCCGAACAGGATGGGGAACGTGATGGCGACGAGATACGTGGGGTCCAATTCCCCATAGCGCGGCCGGGAGTACGTGGTAACAAGCATCTGAAAGGGACGCAGCAGCGGATTGTTCGAAAGCGCAACAGGGACATGCAGATTGTCGCCAAAGCGCTTGGTGGGGAGGGCCTCGATCAGCATCTCCTTCGAAGCCTGGCGCAGGCGCTGGATGAGGCCATCCAGTTTTTCGGCGGGGACCCAGCCCGTGATCACATAGGTATGGCGAAGCTGGCCAAAGCGCACGATCGCATCGGCAAGCACCCGGCTGGTATGGGCCTGCCCGAGAAGCTCCCGAAGCTGAGGCCCCTGCGTTTCCCCGATGCGGGCCAACTGATCCTTCAGTTCGGTCATTTTCTTGCCGGTTTCCGCGATCGAATCTCGCAGGTTTTGAATGATGTTCCCGGGTGTACCCTGATAGTCCTCCGGCAGGACAAGGGGGTTTAGATACGCGCTGTGGGCAGCCCTCTCGAGAACATCCGAATTGGCTTTGTTGCCCGCCAGCCAGACAACCTGCTTCCCGGGGTCCTGGCGGAGAGTAAGGAATACATGAGGCACACGGGCCAGACTGGTTTTCAGGCGGTCGGTATTGGCCGCGGGGATCACACCCAGCATGGAAAAAACATAGCGGGGATCGCGCAGCGCGCTGATGTCGATATCCACTTCCTCGACCGGCTCCAACTGGTGGAGCGTGCTCTCCAACTGCTCCAGCTTTTTCCCCTCGGCCGCCAGCTCATCGCTGATTCCCTTGACCTGCGATTCCACCGCGTCCACGGCCGGGCCCAGCTGATCGAGTTCCACGATCGAACCGGGATCGGCAGATGCAGGGTGCTCCTCCGAGATGGAGAGGGACTGCAACAGTAGCTGGACCCGCCGCTCGAGACTTGCGTAAGCGGAAGCCCTTTCCTGCCAATTCGGGCCTGAATCAGAGGCCTTGCCCGAATAGTTGCTGTCCGTCTGGTGGAA
>CAZSPX010000002.1:15543-44512 GCA_964608885.1 uncultured Anaerolineaceae bacterium
AATTCGGGCCTGAATCAGAGGCCTTGCCCGAATAGTTGCTGTCCGTCTGGTGGAACACCCCGTAACCGCTTAATACCTTGGTCACCGCCAGCATATCCTTGGAGGGTACGATCAGCTCGATCTCGGACATTGTTTTCGGGAAAAACATGGCGTCTCCAAATGAATAAGGTGTAAGCGCTTCTCAGAACCGGGTGTTCTCGATCATGTCTTTATGGGGGTACCCGCACGCAGCAGGAAGGGACGATACTCCCCGGCGGGCATGCCGGTGGATTTGGCTTCAATCAAAACGGTCAGGTCATTGATCTCAAGATCGCTCAAGACCAGGAAGGCCAGTGGCACACCGATATGGAAGGGGTTGCCGATAAAGGAAGCCATGCATTGCTCCAGAAGGTTGCGTTTGAGCAGGACCTCCAGCTCGGGAAGACCGCGGCGAGGCTCCGCCATTAAGGCATCGACCTCGGAGAGGTTCGGGTACACGCTGTGCACCACAGAGGCAATATCCGAGCCGGCTGCAATGGCGCGCACATCCTCGTCCCGGACGTGATACCCGAAGGGCAGGGTGTAGTTGATCAATTCCTCTTCTGACAACTCGTGATAAACCCTGTAACGGATCACCCAGGTAAGGTTGTTCATATCCATCAAGGCGCCCACGATCCGCAGTGCCTGATCGCGGTCCAACCCCTGGAGCTTTTTCGCCTCCGCCCAGAACTGGCGCCAATAGTCCAGGTCCAGGGCGACCTCAAGCGTGAAAAGGTTCTGATCGGTGCTGAATCGCCGCATTGCGAAGGAAAGTGGCTCGTAATAGGGAGTCCCCGCCAGGAGTTCCACAGCTGCGGCAATGCTCCCGGATTCGAGTAGGGCCCGTGCAGGCAGAACGCCGACCGAGCCGAACGGAAACAGGATGGTCTGGATCTCTTCCCAGGAAGCGCCGGCCTGGAGGCCTCTCAAGACGCCCTTGAGATTATCGACTTCATGATAGCGGTAGAGGGATTTCAGGAGTGGTCGCGCCTGCCCGGGAGCAAGCTGGATCACGCTCTCGTAGGAATCGGCCAACCGCCCCTTGATGGCCAGGAGGAGCTGCTGGGGGGATACAGCCTGGTCCTTTAGCCGTTCGAGGTAAGGTCCATAGGCTGTCGTCTTAAGTTGGGCAATCACTGAGGGTAGGTCAGGCGCGTCGCTCAGGCGCTCCAGCTCTTCAGGTTCCAGCAGGTCCGAATACATGGCGCGCACTCTTGCGCTGATGGCCGCATATCCGGAGACGCCGCCGCCTGGCATGGATTTATCCCTTCCCCACGATACGGTCGAGGATATATGCCACGGCGCGGTCAAAATTGCTCATGGCACGCGCTTCAAGCTGCCGGTTCTTCTCTTCTGCCTGGGCCAGGATCTTGGCGGTCTCTTCCTCTGCCTGGGCCGCGGCGACCATCCGGCGGGCTTCTTCCTCCGCCTGGAGGCGCGCTTGTTCGATGATCTTCTGAGCTTCCTGCTGGGCTTGCAGCGGGATCTGCTGAGCCTCGCTCACCGCTGCTTCGTGAATCTGACGGGCCTGCTTCTCGATCTCAAGTACCTGCTGGATGCGCGATTCGTTCATAGGTTGGCCTCTAAAATTCCGCTCCGAGAGTACACCAGGCTATTAATATTAGCCCCCATTGTAAGGGAAAACGGATTGACAATCAAGCCCAAAATTGTCTAAATAGGCAAAGATATCAGTGTCTACTGAAGAAAAAAAGGGCCTGCGTCTAAAAAGACACAGGCCCATCAGGCTTGAGCTAATTTCAGGCTTACTTCAAGCTCTGGTGAAGGTTTTCCAACCGTCCCGAGACCGAGGCGTCCAGCACCTTGTCGCCAACTTTGATGACCAGCCCGCCCAAGATGGAGGGGTCTACACGAAAGGTCACAGCCTGCGCACCGACCTTGCTCAGCACCTCTGACTTCACCGAAGACTTCTCTTCTTCACTGAGAGGAAGGGCACTCGTGACCTCGGCAGCCTCGCCCTTGAAATCGACGTTTTCAAGGACAACCACTTTTTTGGCCTTTACGCCTGAGAAAAACTCGTCGATCAGGGCGTGCTGGCGCTTCTCATCCAGCGCCTCTCCCACCAGTTTCTGGGCGGCGGCGATCGAGAGAGCCGCCACCTGCCCGCGCAGATCTCCCAGGATGCGGTTGCGCTCCACCTCGGCCTCGGCCATGGCGGCCTCACGGGCCTTGGCAGCCTCCGCTTCGGCTTGTGCCTTCACATCCTTGGAGGCAGCCGCGGCGCGTTCTGTAGCCTCGCGGACCACTTTTCCCGCCTCAGTCTGAGCTTCGGCGATGATGCGCTGGGCTTCCTTTTCCGCATGGGCGCGCGCTTCGGCGGCCACACGCGCATCCTCCAGGCCCTGGGCGATCTTCTTCTTGCGACTGTCCATCATGTTCAACATGGGCTTGTACACCCAGGCATTCAACGTTAGAAAGACAATCGCAAATGCAATGATCTGAACGACGAGAAGACCTACATTGATACCAAGTGCTTCCATTGATCTCTCCTGCCAGATTACACGACTTTGAAGAGCATCAAGAACGCGATGACCAGACAGTAGATGGCGATCGCTTCGGAAAAGGCGATTCCCAGGATCATGTTGGTCAGCAGGTTCCCATACGTATCGGGGTTGCGGGCCATACCCGTAAGTGCCCCTTGCACGCTTAAGCCGATCCCCACACCCGCACCTGCGGCCCCGATCATTGCCAGGCCGGCACCAATTAAGCGGGCAGCATCCAGAATATTTCCTTCCATTTGTTCAGCCTCCTTGGATTATTCCTGTTTTGTTAGATTTCGTGCGCTTCGGCGGCAGCTTCCGAGTGCTCTTCTTCATGCCCGTGACCCTGGGTGGCCTGCGCCATAAAGACCATGGTCAGCATGCCGAACACGAAGGCCTGGATAATGCCGACAAACAACTCGAACATCATAATCATCGCCGGCAGGATGGATATCTTTCCCAAAAGCCCCGCCACGATGGCAACCAACACAACCCCTGCGAACATGTTCCCGAATAGACGGAAAGCGAACGAGAGGATCTTGGACAATTCCGAGATCAACTCCAGCAGCCCCACCAGAAAGTCCATGGCGCCGAAGAAAGGGGTCTTGAACATGGTGCGGAAGTTGAAGAATTTGCTCAGGTACCCAAACCCCTGCGCCCGGAAACCGATCACCTGGATGGCGATCACAGCGATGAGCGCCAGCGCCACGGTGAAGTTGAGATCAACCGAGATGCCCCGGAAAAATGGGGCAAGAATGTAATCGCCCTTGGCAGGCAGCAGGTAGGACCAATTTCCTGCCAGCGGGGAAATTTCGTTACCTACCCCATGCTCCGCATGGTGCAGCACACCGATCGACTCAAAACCAGGGATCAGCTTGAGCAGGTTGGCGAACAGCACGTAGAACATGATCGTGGCGAACCAGGGAAAGATCGCCCGTGCCCATTTTGCTCCAGCCGAGCCCTCGGTCAGGTTGTAGAGCAGCTCGAAGAATGCTTCCATCAGGTTCCCGATACCGCGGGGAACCATGTCGGTCTGGGCGCTCTTCTTGAGGGAATTTCGGGTTGCCCAGGCGATCCAGACTATCAATATGATCGTCAAGGCCAGAGTCGTCAGCGTGTTGACCAACGGCAAGCCAAATAACCAGGGATGCCCCTCCCCCAGCAGATTCTCGGCTTTCACCGAAATGAACGGCTGGACGGGGACCAGGAACGTCCCGATGGCAAAGCCTGCGATCATGAGAACCAGAACGACCCATCTTCGCCAGGGTCTTCTTTTTTCTTCCGTCAAATTCCACCTCCACCTTTATCCATGTCGGTTTCACCTGATTCTGCCCCGGATTTCAGCCTCGCCAGGGTCCTGCGCGCCACTGTGAGCATCAGGATCACCGAAAGAGGGATGCCGGCAAATAACAAGATCAACGTAAAGAGCGGTTTGGTCCCAAGGGTATTATCCAGCCACAGCCCGCCGAACACGGAAGCCAGGATAATGACGAGAGTAAGGCATCCCACCTGCCCGACCATGACGATCAACAGGGTGGTGAGAATGCTCTGCCGCTCTGGTTTCGATTGCGCCATGTCGCACGATTATACCTGAGGCCCCAACATGGGTCAATAAAGCCTCTTAAAACAGGTTCTGAGCCGCTTCTGCCGCCCACGCGTACCAGGGGCCAAAAGCCGTGCCGATCAGGATGATCCCGGCCGAGAGCACGGCCAATGCGATCGCGTAAGGGCGGGTGAGAGGAACAGGGTGCTGCTCCTCCCCCTCTCCTTCCATACGATACAGGTACACATACTTCAGGACGTTCAGGTAGTAGTACAGTGCCACAATGGAGTTAAGAATTCCGACCACAGCCAGCCAGATCAGAGCGGGATTCTGGATAGCAGCGGCGAACACAAAGACCTTGGCCACAAAGCCGCCAAAGGGAGGCATGCCTGCCAGGGAAAGGAAAGCCACCAGCATGGCAAGGGCCAGCTCCGGCGACCGACGGCTGAGGCCTGCGTAATCTTTCAGCTCATCGGAGCCGCTGATGCGGGAAAAGACCATCACGGCACCGAAGGCCAACAGGTTGGTCAGGATATACGCGGCAAGATAAAAGACCGTACTCAGAGTTCCAAGGGGGGAGAAGGCCACCACGCCGATGAGGGCATAGCCGGCATGTGCGATGGAGGAATAGGCAAGCATGCGCTTGATATTGCTCTGCGCCAAAGCCAACAGGTTCCCAACTGTCATGCTGACGACGGAGAGGAGCGCCATGATCGTCGTCCAGGAAGGCGCGAACTCAGGGAAAGCCGCTGCGAACAGACGGAGCACGACCGCGAATCCTGCCGCCTTGGATGCTGTGGAGAGGAAGCCTGCCACGGGGGTTGGGGCGCCGTGATAGACATCCGGGGCCCAAAAATGGAATGGGACCGCGGAGATCTTAAAGCCCAGGCCTACGAGGATCAGGAAAATGACCCCCAGGACGAGCAGGATGTTGGAGGCGCCTGCACTGAACGTCCCTGCAAGCTGGTAGAGGTTGGTGGTCCCGGCAAAGCCGTAGAGCAGGCTGAAGCCATAGAGCATGATGGCGGAGGTAAGCGCGCCATACAGAAGGTATTTGAACCCTGCCTCGGTGGAAGCCTTGTCATCCAGCATGAATCCGGATAGGACATACAATGGAATGGAGGTCGTCTCGATGGCCAGGTACAGCATGACCAGATCGCCGGCGGAGACCATCAAACACATTCCAATGGTGGAGGCCAGCATGAGGAGATAGGATTCGCCGCGCCGGCCCAGTTTCTCATGATCCATCATCAGCAGCGAAGTGATGGCAGCGCTGAAGATCAGCAGCATCTTGAGGAAGAAGCCGTACCAGTCAAAGCGCAGCATCCCGCCGAATACCGCCTGCGGCTCAGAGGGGCGGCCGAAGATCAGGCTGACAAGCAGGATGGCCAATAGGCCGCCAGCGGTCAGCCAACCGGCGTTGCGGCGGAATTGCTCCTTCCAGAACGGTTCCACGACAAGGAGGGCGGCGGCCAGAACAAGCAAAAGGAGCTCGGGCAGGATTGCCAGGAGCATGGTTGGGGTGTACACCTACGCACCTCCCAGAAGGTTCAGTATATTCTGGACGCCGGTCTGCACCATCGGGACCATCAAGGAGGGGAAAAGGCCCAGGCCCACCATCAGCACACAGAGGGTCACGATCGCGACCTTATCCAGAACTGTGACGTCCCCAACGTGGCCCTCGAGATTGGCAGGCATCTCGCCAAAGAACACCTTGCGGATATTCTGCATGATGTAGGCCGCCGTGATCACAATGGAAATGGAGGCGATAATGGCAGCTATCGGAACCCTCTGCCAGACGCCCATGAAAATCGGGAACTCGGCGACAAAACCCGAGAAGCCCGGCATACCCATGGATACCAGGCCCCCAATAATAAAGCCAACTGCAGCCCAGGGCATCACCCTGGACATGCCACCCAGCTCAGGGATCTGCCGGGTATGCGCCCGATCGTAGATCATTCCGGTTACAGCAAAGAAGAGGGCCGTCATAACGCCGTGCGAGAACATCTGCACCCCGGCCCCCGTCAGGCCGTTCCGGTTAAGTGTGGACAGGCCGAACATCACCAGGCCCATATGAGAGACCGACGAGAACCCGATCATGTACTTCATGTCGGTCTGGACAAAGGCGATATAAGCCCCGTAGACCACCGCGACGGCGGCCAGTGTCATGATCAGCCAGGACCAGGTCTTGGCGCCCTCGGGGAGCAGCATGATCCCCACACGCAGCGCAGCGAAGGCTCCCAGCTTCATAAGCACGCCTGCATGGAACATGGAAACCGCAGTAGGCGCTGCTACGTGGCCGTCCGGGGACCAGTTATGGAAGGGCCAGATGCCTCCAAGCACGGCAAACCCCAGGAAAACCGGCAGAAACCAGATGTTCTGGAAGGCCGTGGAGAAACCTGCCTTCTCCAATTCCAGCATATTGAAGGAATAGATTCCCGTTTGCTGACCGGCGGTCCAGTACATGGCCAGGGCTCCGACCAGCGATACCACCGAGCCGATGAAGAGATAAAGTGTCAGCTTCATGGCTGCGTATTCTCGGGTCTTGACCCAGCCCCAGATGACGATCAGCAGGTACATGGGGAATACGGCGATCTCATAAAAGAAGAACAACTGGAAAAGGTCGAGCGAGACAAAAACTCCAAAAACGCCGGTCGCCAGGATGAACAGGAAGGCAAAGAACTCACGGGGACGGTCGTCAATACCCCAGGAGATCAGCACGCCGGTGAACATGACCACGCCAGTCAGCAACACGAGCGGGGTGCTCATGCCGTCCACGCCGACAAAATAGGAGATCCCCAGGGCGGGCAGCCAATCATAATGTTCCTGGAACTGGTAACCCGTCAGGTGCCCGGTCAGGTACTGGATAAATACCCAAAGTGATAGCGAAAGGGCAAAGACCGCCGCGGCCAGAGCCGTAACACGGACCTCGTTCTTGCGGCTGGCAGGCATCAGGAGAATGATCACCGCCGCCGCGAGGGGAGTGAAGACAATTACGCTCAGAACAGGAAAGGTCATTGATCCACCTCGGTTAGAAGAGCATCATCACGGCTTTGTTGATCACGTTGAGGATCCAGGCCGGCCAGATGCCGATAACGAGGATCAAAGCCATCAGCGGGGCCATCACCAGGATCTCCCGCGTGTTGATCTCGGTAAGACGGTGTTCACCGTGAGCCCATTTTTCATTCAGTGGACCATGCAGGACCTGCTTGATCCCCTTAAGAATGTAAGCACCGGTCATTAGCAGACCCAGCATGGAGATGGCCGTATAGACGGTCAGGATCGGCCACGCGCCTCGCACCACCAGGAATTCGGAGATAAAACCGTTCAATCCCGGCAGGCCCAGCGAGGCCATGCTGGTGAAGATCAGAATGCCACCGTACACCGGCACAAGTGGGAACAGGCCGCCAAAATCATCCAGATTGCGGGTATGAGTGCGCTCGTAGATCACACCGACCAGGAAGAACATCCCTGCGGCAGAGAGACCATGATTGAACATTTGCAGAATGGCGCCGTTAAGGGCGAGATTGGCATTCGTCGTCCCGGAGGCCGCAGCCGCCGCAGCGATCCCAAGCACCACAAAACCCATGTGATTTACCGAGGAATAGGCCACCAGGCGCTTGAAATCCGTCTGCCCGAAAGATCCAAAGGCTCCGAATACGATGGCCGCAGTTGCCAACAGGGCCAAAGCACCCGCAAAGTATTTGGCTTCAACGGGATAGAGCGGGAGCACCAACCGCAGAAATCCGTAAGCGCCCAGTTTCAGCAGCACCCCGGCCAAAATCATGGAACCGGCGGTGGGCGCCTCAGTATGCGCATCCGGAAGCCAGGTATGGAAGGGCCAGACCGGCACCTTCACCGCGAAGGCGATCACGAAGGCCCAGAAGGCAACGGATTTCACCGTAGTCACCGGGAGGCCCATGATCGGTTTGGTATAGGCAGACCAGTTCGCTGTGATGTACTGCAGGTCATATGTCTGGAACAGGACGCCCAGGAGCTGGATAGCCAGGAGCAGGCCAAGCGAGCCGCCCATGGTGTAGATCATGAACTTCAGGGAGGCATAATTGCGGTTGGCACTGCCCCACTGGTTGATAAGGAAGTACATCGGGACCAGGCCGATCTCCCAAAAAACAAAGAAGATCAGCAGGTCCAGGGCCATGAAAACGCCGAGCATGCCTGTCTCAAGGAACAGGAAGAGCATCATGTAGGCTTTGACACGGTCCGTGATACCAAAGGATGCCAGGATTGCGAGAGGGGTCAGCAGCGTGGTCAGCAGCACCATGGTCAGGGAAAGACCATCCACGCCCAGGTGCAGGGAGGAGCCCAGCGCGTCATACCAGGGGTACTGCTCCTGGAACTGGAATCCTTCCGCGCCCGGCTGGAAACCCGCCCAAAGCACGAGAGAGAGAATGAAAGGCAGCAGGCTGGCGCCCAGGGCGGACCAACGGAGCAGCTTGTTCTCCCCGGAGGGCAGGAAAAGCATGACGAGCGCGGCCGCCGCCGGGATGAAAAGGATCAGCGAAAGAAGATGGGTTGCGATGAAGTTCATCATCCGCTCCTAAAACTGGCCTGTCTGGTAGAGGTAGTACACCAGCGCGCCACCGACCACTGCCAGGATGATCAAAGAGAGCATCATGTATTGCTGGATGCGGCCCGTCTGGATGGGACGCAGGTTCCGACCCGTCCATTTGACGACCTGGCTTGTGCCGTCCCCGACGAATTCGTTGATCACCCGCAGGTCGATATATTTGCGGATCCCATCCCCCAGGGACTGGGTGACCTTTCCAAAACTATGCAGGAAAAGGCCGTCGATCACACCCTTGTCCAGCCACTTGTATGTAAAGACCTCGGAGAGCCAGATCACCGGTTTCACAAAAAGGAAATCGTAGGCCTCATCGAAATACCACTTGTTCTTGAGAACAGGGATCTGGAACCGGTCTTCAGCCGCGGAGCGGATATTGCGGTAGTACAGCCAGCCCAATGCAAGGCCGCCGAGGGCCACCAGAAGCGAGGTTCCCAATGGGATCCAGCTGAAGGCGATCGTTTCCGGATGCTCCGCCAGCGTCCCACCAATAAATCCGTGGAACCAGTTGGCAGGCAGGTGAAGCCCCATGAAGTCTTCCGGGATTCCCACCCACCCGTAGGTAACGGCGAAGAACGCCAAGATGACGAGCGGCGCGGTCATGGTCCAGGGCGTCTCACTGGCATGCCTGGCCTCTTCGGTGCGCGGCTCGCCCAGGAAGGTTAGCGTGATCTGTCGCATGGTGTAGAAGGCGGTCATGAAGGCCGCAACTGCCAGGGTCAGGAAGACCACCAGGTGGCCATTGGCCCAGGCATCCGCCAGGATCTCGTCTTTGGACCAGAACCCCGCAGTGACAAGCGGGAACCCGGAAAGAGCAAAGCCGCCGATCAGGAAGGTCCAGAAGGTAATGGGCATCTTCTTGCGAAGGCCACCCATATTGAACATATCCTGGGGATCCACATGGTGATTCCCGGTATGGAGAACACCATGCTCCATCCCATGGATGACGGAGCCGGACCCCAAAAAGAGAAGCGCTTTGAAGAAGGCGTGGGTGATCAGGTGAAAGGCCGCCGCGACATAAGCGCCGATTCCCAGCGCCGCGATCATGAACCCTAGCTGGGATATGGTGGAATATGCCAGAACGCGCTTGATATCATTCTGGGCGACGGCAATGCTGGCAGCAAAAATGGCGGTGAACGTTCCGATCAACGCCACCACAGTCATCGTGTTGGCATCCAGGCTCAGGAGCGGGTACATGCGGATCACAGCATACACACCGGCCGAGACCATGGTCGCAGCATGGATCATGGCGCTGACCGGAGTGGGGCCTTCCATGGCGTCAGGGAGCCATACATGCAGCGGCCATTGAGCCGACTTCCCGACCGTGCCAATGAAGAGCAGCAGACCGATCAACCCCGCAGCCGAGAGGCCGAAGGCAGCTGGCATGCCGGCAAGCGCACCCAGGACTTCCTCGCGGAAGATCTCGCGGAAAGAAAGCGTCCCGGTGGCTGAGTAGAGGAAAGCGATGCCCAGCAGCATGAACACGTCGCCCACGCGGGTGGTCATGAAGGCCTTGATGGCGGCATTCCGGGCAGATTCCTTGGCATACCAGAAGCCGATCAACAGGTACGAGCAAAGACCCATGATCTCCCAACCGGCGAACATCGTCAAAAGGTTGTCTGAGACCACCAATGTGAACATGCCAAAGGCGAAAAGCCCGATAAAAGCAAAGAACCGTGAATACATCGGCTCCACGGAGGGAACCGCGTGCTTGTGCCCGTGTTCTTCCACGGTGACGCCGTGTGGAGGCAGGCCCATGCGGTCATGGTCCCCGGCAGGCTGGCCGTAGTTGTGATACCCCACGCTGTAGATAAAGATCATCAAAACGGTCCAGGCCACGAAGAACAGGACCGCCGCAGTAAGTGGGTCCACCAGGACGCCGATCCGGAACCAGGTTTCGCCGGTGGGCATCCAGGGGATCGAGGACTCAAAGGGGTGTGCGCCAAGATGTTCCGCGCGCAGCGAAGCCAGGAACACCGCCATGCTCCCCAACCAGGACAGCAGGGCCGCACCCACAGCAATGGTGTGACTCAATGCCTTGCTGCGATTGGTGAAGAGAACGATCAGGAAAAATGCCAGCAGGGGCGGGAGAGGGATCAGCCAGATCAGGGTTTCAGTCGTCATGATTTCCCTACCACTTCAGCATGTCGATCTCGTCAGCAACGACCGTATTGCGCCGGCGATAAACCGAAATGACAAGCGCCAGGCCCACTGCCACTTCCGCGGCTGCCACGGCGAAAACGATGATCGCAAAAACCTGTCCACCCATCTGGACCGGATTCCCGTACCGCCAGAAAGCGGCCAGGTTCACATTGACGGCGTTCAACATCAGCTCCACACCGAGCAGGATCGCCACCGCATTGCGGCGGGCAAGAACGCCAAACAGGCCAATACTGAATAATGCAGCCGAAAAGATCAAATACCAGGAGAGCGGCACCATTGGGCCTCCTACTTGCGATTGAATGCGACGTACACCGCGCCCACCAGAGCCGCCAAAAGCAGCACGGAGGCCACCTCGAAGGGCAGCACAAAGGCGTTGGGAGAGATCAGGGCCATCCCCAGCTCGCTCATGGAGTCAAAACCGGCCGGGAGCCCCGCGGCCGTCCGGCTCATGCCCTGCCAGCCCCACAGCATGGCAGCCAGTCCGCCGAACGTCAATACAGAGAGCAACGCACTCAGCCACCAGCCTTTGTTGAGCTGCGGGCCGCGGTCCCGGATCTCCTTGCGGGTCAGCATGACTGCGAAGATGAAAAGGATGGCGATCGCTCCGATATACACCACCACCTGGACCACGGCGAGGAAGTTGGCATTGAGAAGGGCATACAAAACCGCCACGCCGAACAGTGTGGACACCAGCCAAAGGGCCGCATGGATGAGGTTGCCGGTTCCCACCACCATGAAAGCGGAGCCGAGTGTGAAAAGGGCTACGACCAGAAAAATGATCTGTGAAGAAGACATCTCCGACTCCTAGTGACCGGCGGTTTCCAGACGGGCCTCATAGGCTTCTTCCACCCGCGCCCTCTCCCCGCGGCTGTAACGCCGCATGACCTCGAGGACGATCCAGCCAACCACGATATTTGAGAGCAGCATTCCGAGGGCATAGAGCCACTGCTGGGCTCCGGACAGAAGCGCGTTCATCAGGGCCGTCACCATCAGCAGCACGAATGCAAGCGGGGTGAGGAACTTCCAGTTGAAGGCCAGCATATGATCGATGCGGATGCGCATCATGGTGTATTTCACCCACATGATGATCCAGTATCCCAGGAATGCCTTGGCAAGAATGATCAGGATGGCGAGGAAAGGGCTGACCTTTTCAAGACCGAAGAAGCGATACCCGCCAAAGAATAAGATCCCCCAGAACCCCCCGAAGGTGAAGGCATGAAGCAGCTCGCCCGCATAGAACATGCCGAACTTCATCCCGGAGTATTCGATGTTGTAACCGGAGACCAGCTCTGACTCGGCCTCGCCCATATCGAAAGGAGCCCGTCCAAGCTCGGCAATGGCTGCTACGATAAAAATAATGGCACCAAGAGGCGAGAGCAGCACATACCAGATATCCTGTCCCTGGATGATGGCATTCATACCCATGGAACCGGCGAAGATCGTTGGGATCAGGAGCACCGCCACCATGGGGATCTCAAAGGACACCAGGACCGCCACCTGGCGGAAGGCTCCGAGAAGAGCATACTTATTATTCGAGGCCCAGCCCGCCATAATAATGGAAAGCGTACCGATGGCACCGGCGGCGATCAGATACAGCACCCCGATATTCAGGTCCACTCCAAGGATATTGGGCGCGAGAGGCACCACGGCCCACAGGATCAGCACCGACATCATGGAAAGGATCGGAGCAAGGTTATATACCACCTTGTCCGCGTTTCCCGGGGTGGTATCCTCCTTGATCAGAAGCTTGATGATATCGGCAAAAGGCTGGATCAGGCCCCAAGGCCCCACCCGGTTCGGTCCCAGGCGGTCCTGGAAGCGGGCAACGACCTTGCGCTCCACCCATACGAGCAGAACGTCCACGCCCATGAGGATCAATATGAGGACCAGGATGCCGAGAAAAGCGGTAATCCCTTCTGCAATACCCGTCGCAATTCCCCATCCTGCGAGGACTCCCACCAGCCAATCTGCGATGATCTTGAGCGGATCATTCCAAAAATTCATGCTGCACTCCTGTCACACAAAGAAAAGGCTGATAGGAATGCTCCTGTCAGCCTTTCCCTCGATTTCTCAAGGATCAGGCCCACTCCAACATGCCCTTGCGCCATGTGTATACGAGCCCGATGACCAGGATGGAGATGAAGATGATCCCTTCAATGACCGCGAACAAACCCAACTGACCCAGTTTGACCGCCCAGGGAAAGAGAAACACCGTCTCCACGTCAAAGACCAGGAAGACCAGGGCGAAAATATAATACTGGGCCTTGAACTGCACCCAGCTCTCCCCGACAGTTTCCAGGCCGCATTCGTAGGTTGTCTGTTTGATGGGATTGGGCTTCTTTGGCCCCAAAAGCCATGCGACGGCAATGGCTCCAACCGGGATCAATAAACCCACAAAAATGAAGAAGGCCACCAAGAGCCATTGGTTGTTCATGGACACTCCAAAGGCAGGAATCGCGTCACAAGGCGGGTTTTTGCCCTGTTAACGGGCTACATTGTACCATGAAGGACAAACCGGACGAATGACCGCATGTCAATTTTTTAATGGATATTCGTCATATTTTTTCCCGCTTCTATCCGGTTTTTGCTCCTACCCGGGGTGTACCGCGGCCCCGATGAACCACTACTTCGAGGCCGGGCTTTTCCGCAAACGCCGGAAGATCAGCTTCAAAATATCTTCAAAGAACGGAAAACCCGCGATTCCCCCAATCAGAGTGCCGATCGCGCCCGTAGTACGTGCAAAGCCCGCGGAAAAACCAAAAAGATCAGTCGTCTTGATCGAGACCACCTGCGCTGAGACGGCCATCTGGCTCTCCTCGCCTGTGAGCTTGTCCACAAATCTCAAGAAGAGCCAGGCGGTTCCCTTGAAGGTCCCCTTCGAAAGAGGGCGGACGCTCCAATAGAATGTTACGGACTGCTCTGGTCCCATGGGCGCGCGGACAATCTCCGAAGGACGAACCTCCGCCCCGGCCAGGTCCAGGCGCGCTTCCGCGATCACGTTGTGCGTCTCATAGAGGTTGGGGATCTCCACCGTCTCTCCAGTAACTTGATTCCCTTCGAACGAGGCTGTAGGCGTGAGTCCGCCAAGGTCATCCACCTCAAGCGTCAGGCGGACAATATCTGAATCACCAGCGCGGATCTGGGGTGGGAACTCCAGGGTCACACGCCGCCGTTCTGGGATGGCGGCCGCAGGCGGAGAGACCGGGGTGTTTGCCTGGTCCGTCCCCGGGGTTGGAACGCCGGTGGGAGAGAAGACAGGCTCGGGAGGGTTTTCCGCGGCAGGAGGCTCTGCAACGCTTGAAAAACAGGCCAGGCTGGCACCAATCAGCGCCAACCCGGCCAGAAAGATCAGAAAGTGGGCAATGCTTTTTTTCACCAGCAATCAGATCAGGGGACACGGGTCTAGTTGGAGGGATGACGGGGCGGGAAGCTGCAAATTGGAGGGGGAAATGGGTAGCACATGAATTTCATCGGGCATCGGCCAGAATCCCCAAAGGAGCAATCCCAACGAGACCGCGAGAATCAGAAGAGCAACTCCGGTGCGCCAGGTCACTTTCACAGCCCTATTATACGCGAGCTCTTCAACCCCACATTAAAACAACAGGCCTGCATCCATTGGAAATGCAAACCTGTTCAGAGTCCTGATCGAGTAATGCCCGATCTAAATGAGCTTGCCTGATCCTTCCGGCTTGGAAATGCCCTGCAGGGCCTCCCCGGAGATCTCCTCGGCCGAATTGGTCGCAATATCGCCCAGGGAAACCACACCCACCATGCGGTGATTATTCCGATCAAGTATCACCAACCGGCGGATCTGCTTATCATGCATGATTTTTGCGGCTTCGCCAACCTCCTGGTCATCGTAACAATAGATCACCGGGCTGGAGGAAGCCTTGCGGCTAGCGGTAGCCTGGGGGTCCATGCCATCGGCAACCACCCGTGAAGCAATATCGCGATCGCTTAACACACCGACCAGCTTATCACCGTCACACACAGGCAGGAAACCGATATCCCGGTCACGCATTTTGCGGGCTGCCACCTGGATGCCGTCATCCGGGTGGACGACCTCCACATCACGGGACATGATCTCAGCGAGCTTCATCATTCACCTTATCCTTTCTTGTTCCGGCTTGCCTGGGCTTTTTTGATATTCTGGCTGCGCGCCCTGGTCTGGGCTGCTGTGGGTTTCGTCCGCTCGGGTACATTTGGACGATCGCTGGCCTTGAACTGATCGCCCTTCTGATGCTTCGCTGTTGTGCCAAGCTTCGCCAACAGGTCTTTGGCGTCCCGGGTGTCACCCACCAGCTTGCCTCCGCTCACATGCGCGTCATTCTTGCTGATCAGCCACGTGACGGTTGCCCAGGATCCGCTCTCACGCTTCCCGGCCACGCGCTGAATATGTCCCTTATCCCCCACATCCTGTGTGCGGAAAGTTTTGAAACCACTTTTGGGGCGGACCTGAATATGGTAATAACTGCCTTCACCGGTACTGCCCGGTTTGCGGCGCTTTTTCCCCTGCGGCTGTGAGCGTGCATGTGCGCTGGAATGCATTTCCTTCCAGCGAGCCTGGGCTTTCTTGATATTCCGGCGGGCCGCCTCCCGCTGTCTTTCAGTGGTCATTGGGTCCTCCTGTCTGAGCTTAACCGTAAATCTGCGCATCCTCTGCGCCTGTGTAGCCCTGCTTCAATATGAATTACGAGTTTTGAAAGTGGACGTTACGTGTGTTTACAAGGGGAAGGCTTTCAGGAGGAACTATCCCTGGCTCTCATATCCCTGCGGACCATCGCAGATCGGAAAATCCGGTCAAAAAAACCGTCATACCCTTCCGGATCATAGAGGATCATATAGTCCGCAGGCCCGTATTCCTCGGGGAGGTAGAGAATTCCGCCATTGGGATTGATCTCCAGGATGAACAATTGCCCCTCTTCGTTCATTCGTACATCCAGCCGCCCATAACCACTGGCGTTCATCGCCAAGAACATCCTTCGGCCAAGGTCCTGGAGCCGCCCGGCGAGGTCAGCGTCATCTACCGGTCGGAATTCAAAGGCCAGGGAGTAATCCCATTTCACATCCGAATGCCAGAACTCCTCCCCGGGAGGAAAGATCAGCTCGGTGGGTGGATATGCAAAGGGCTGGTCCAGGTCATCCGGATTATCCACAATGAACACATTAAACTCCCGTCCCATGATGAACTCTTCCACACGTGCACTCCCAAATTCAGAGCAGATCTTCTGAACCTGTTCCTCCAACTGGGAGGGCGTTTCCACCCGGGAGGCCTTGGTCATGCCAATGCTGCTGTAGCTTCTGGGGTGCTTGACCATCAGCGGATAGCGGAGATCCCCCACGGCCTGCTCCAGGCCATCCAGCCCGGTGATATGATGCCCGCGTGCAAACCCGATCCCATGCATCTCGGCAGCGTCTTGCATTTCTTCCCGGGTGGGGTCATAACAACGGCTGTTGGCGCCCGTGAATGGCATGTTCAATTTTTCCATCGCCTGAATTACATCCACACCGGGGTAATCCTCGTCGGCTGCGCCATCGCAAAGATTGAAATACACGTCGAATCTGTCTTCCCGGGCCAGGGCTTCAATTTTCGGAAAAACCGGCCGCCGCAAGGTCACCATTTCCCAATCGAATTTCTTCAGAAATTCGGCGGGGGTGAATCCATAGGTCTCATCATCGTAAAGCACGCATACCTTCATGACCAGCCTCCTGGATTGAGCTGCCTGAACATTATCATAAATGAATGCAATCAACAATGCCCGCATGACCTCCAGCCTGGCAGCGTTCCGGGCGGACAGAAAAAGTGCTAAACTTCATGAGACGAGATCCATACCCCGGAGAGACGATGCCCGCCCATCCACCTGAACCATTCCGTATCAAGATGACCGAACCGATCCGGTTGATCCCTGCCGCCGAGCGAGAAGCGCGTCTCAGAGAAGCGGGTTACAACCTATTTGCCATTCGGGCTGAGGATATTTTCATCGATCTATTAACAGATTCAGGCACCGGCGCGATGAGCCAGGAGCAATGGGCGGCCGTGATGCGCGGGGATGAGTCGTACGCGGGTGCCCGGTCTTTTCACCGTCTGAAGGCTGCGGTAGAGGACGTTTTTGGCTTTAAATACTTTGTCCCCACCCATCAGGGACGGGCGGCAGAGAATATCCTCTCGGCCTGTCTGGTCAAACCCGGGAAGCAGATCCCCTCCAATATGCATTTCGACACGACCGATGCCAATATCCGCGCACGAGGCGGCAGGCCGGTAAACCTGGTCATTGATGAGGCTTTTGACCCTGCCAACCCCCATCCATTCAAGGGAAATATGGACCTGCGAAAATTGCAGGATTTCATCCGCAGGGTGGGGGTTGAGAACATTCCATTTGGTATGATGACCATTACCAATAATGCGGGAGGCGGCCAGCCTGTCTCTCTCGAAAACCTGAGAGCGGTGGCGGCTGTATATCATGAGAATAGGATCCCCTTCTTCATCGACTCGGCTCGTTTTGCAGAGAACGCTTTTTTCATCAAATTGCGCGAACCGGGTTGCGAGATGAAATCGGTCAAGGCGATCGCTTCCGAGATATACTCCCTTGCCGACGGGATGACCATGTCCGCCAAGAAAGATGCGATCGTGAACATGGGAGGCCTGCTGTGCATGAATGATGAGGCGTTATTCCAGCAGGTCAGGAATGAGCTGATCCTGCGGGAGGGCTTTGCAACCTACGGAGGCCTCGCCGGGCGGGATCTGGAAGCGATCGCAGTGGGGCTTTACGAAGGGATGGATGAGTCCTACCTTGCCTACCGGCTGGCCCAGACGGCCTATCTTGCGGGCCGGATCAATGAGGCCGGTATCCCCACCATTCAACCTCCAGGCGGTCATGCGGTCTATCTTGATGCACAGGCCGTTCTTCCGCATATTCCACAAGCCGAATTTCCCGGCCAGGCTCTGGCTGTGGAGCTGTACCGCCAGGGAGGGATCCGCGGCGTGGAGATCGGATCGGTCATGTTCGCTTATCCTGACCCCGACACAGGCGTGATGCAGTATCCAAAACTGGAATTGCTGCGGTTGGCCATTCCCCGGCGGACCTACACACAAAGCCATATGGATTATGTTGCCGGGGCACTGGCGGCTATCAAGGACCGGGCGACGAACGTGCGGGGCTACAAGTTCACCTATGCGCCCGAACTCCTGCGTCATTTTACAGCCAGGTTTGAACCTCTTTAATTTCCCCCATCCAATGGCCCGCTGGCTTGACCCGTCTCCTGTCCCTGTGCCGGATGAGTTTGAAGCCCTTCATCTTCACCCCCTTGCAGCTCAGACATTGATCCGGCGCGGGATCACAGATCTGGGGACTGCAAAGGCGTTTCTCAATCCGCAGGCTGTTCCCCCGGTCTACTTCCCTGGGGTTGAGCTCGCGGTTGAATTGATCCGAAACGCCATCAAGGATCGGGAGCAAGTCTGCGTCTGGGGTGATTTTGATGTGGATGGGCAGACCTCCACCACATTGCTGGTCCAGGTTCTACAGTTTCTCGGGGCAGATCCGGTTCATCACATTCCAGTGCGCGCTCGTGAAGGTCATGGCATTCACATCAGTTCACTCAAACAGATCGTTGAAGGGGGCGCCAGGCTGCTGCTTACCTGCGATACAGGGATAACGGCATATGAGGCGGTGGATTTTGCGCGCCGTGCAGGGCTCAAAGTAGTCATCACTGATCATCATCTGCCTGGCCGGGAGCTTCCTTCTGCGGATGCGATTCTTAACCCCCGGCTTCTCCCAGAAGGGCATCCCCTTGCCGACCTGGCCGGGGTTGGGGTGGCCTATAAGCTTGCGGAGGCGCTGCTGGAAGAGGAGCCCAGGGAACTGGAAAGGTTGCTCGACCTGGCAGCGCTGGGATTGATCGCTGACGTGGCCCTTCTGCAGGGGGAGACGCGCTCTTTGGCGCAAAAAGGCATTGAGGCCCTGCGCCGAACCGGGCGGTTGGGGTTGAGAATCATTGCTGAAAATTCACAGACGGAGCTGGAATCTCTCAACGAGGAGACGATTGGCTTCACCTTCGGGCCCCGGCTGAATGCCCTCGGACGTCTGGATGATGCGAACAGTTCTGTGGAACTGCTGCTATCCCGCGATCCTGAACGGGTGCGTGTCCTCGCCACTCAGCTCGAGAACCTCAATGTCCAGCGCCGTCTTCTGACCAGCCAGGTGTATCGAGCGGCCGAGGCCCAGCTTCGGGATGACCCCAGCCTGCTTTCCAGCCCCATCCTGGTCCTTTTCCAACGCGGCTGGCCTGGCGGTGTGGTTGGGATCGCAGCAAGCCACCTGGTGGAGCATTATCACAAGCCTGTGATCCTGCTGAGCGAGGGGGAGGATGGGATCCTGCGCGGTTCGGCCCGCTCGGTTGAGAACCTGCACATCACGGATGCCATCGCCTCCCAGTCAGAGCTTCTCCTGGGATTTGGTGGCCATCCCATGGCCGCCGGGCTTTCCCTGCCTGCCGGGAAGTTGACCGCCTTCAGGAGGGGTGTCGGGCGGGCCGTGGAACTGCAGCTTGGAACTGCGGCCGCCGAAGAGCCGGTCCTCCGGTTGGACGCCTGGCTACGTCTGGAGGAGCTGACGCTTGATCTTGCGGAGTCCCTGGAGGTCCTGGCTCCGTTCGGGGCGGGAAATCCGGAACTGGTCTTTGCTGCGCGCAATGTGACTTTGAAGGCCATCACGACCGTGGGAAGTTCACGTGAACACCGGCGGCTGACCGTGGAAGATGAAACCGGCCGATCCCAAAGCATCATTTGGTGGAGTCCCCTGGAGGAGGACCTTCCCGAGGCGGGCAGCCGGATCGATATTGCCTTCTCACTACGAGCCTCCACCTTCCGGGGTCAGCGACAGGTCGCCACGCGTTTCATAGATTACAGGGTCATCCAGCAATCCCTGGAGGTCAAGGAAACGGCGCCGGCTCGTGAGCTCATCGATTTGCGTGCCGAACCCAGGCCGCTCACAAAGCTAAAACAGTTAACGGAGACGCATCCCGGGATCATGATCTGGTCGGAAGGCCTGGAGCGGGCACTCGGCAGAAGGCGGCACGAATTGGAACCCGCAGAGAAGCTGGTCATTTACACCATCCCGCCTTCAGCACGCGATCTGCGCGAGGCGCTCGGAAAGGTCTCTCCCCAGATGGTCTATTTGTTCGCGGTCGATGCATCTGACGCGACCCGCGGAGAGTTTCTTTCCCGCCTGGCAGGGCTGTGCAAATATGCGATCAACCAGCGCGGCGGGATCGCCTCGATCATCGAGCTTGCAGCTGCCACCTCCCAGAGGGTGGTCACCGTCCGGCATGGTCTCGGCTGGCTGCAGGCATCCGGTATGATCAGTTTCGAAGGGGAAGAGGAGATTTCCCTGGCGCGGGGCAGCGGCAGGGTCCAACAGGAATTAAAACAGAGCTTTGAGAGTACTCTCGATTCCCTCTTAAAGGAGACGGCTGCCTACCGCAAGTTCTTCTCCAGCGCTGAAAACCCCATCACTGTGTAGGCGGATTCGGCTGCTCTCTGCCGGAAACCAAATTACAATACGCATATGAAACGAAGACTCCCGGAACATGGCTATTGTTTTGTCTGCGGAAAGGAAAATCCTCACAGCATCGGGCTGACATGGTGGCTGGATGACGAGGGGGTGATGACAGCGGATTTTTCGCTGACCAAGTTCCAGCAGGGCCCACCCGGGCATTCACATGGGGGCGCTTCGGCGGCCATTCTGGATGAGGCCATGGGGTTGGTGGTCTGGGCAGCAGGGATCAAAGCCGCCGCCGTGAACCTCGAGATCAACTATCACAAGCCTCTTCCGCTTCACCAGCCCCTTTCTCTCGAAGCACGTATCACCTCGCGGGATGAAAGAAAGACCTTTTCGACCGGCGAGATCCGTCTGGCGGATGGAACGGTTGCCGTCAGCGGGCGCGGCATTTATGTCTCCGCGCCGCAGCTTTTTGAGAGCGTCGAACTGGGGCGCAATTCCGCAGCGCAACAAGAAGCACATACTGACAGCGTAGAGTCGACATGAAGGCCAAGGTATTCCTTATGGTGGCTACTGCCCTTCTTCTTTGTGCTTGCAGCACTCCTGTCCCAGCCGGAGGTGCACCAGTGACACAAGGGTCCCCACAGGCTCCGGAGGATTTTCAATTCGCGCCGCGTCCTGGGGATGATTCCCTGATTCGCGCCCCTGTTTTCATTGACTCCACGGACTTGCGGGCCATGGAAAGCTATCCGCGCCAGTTTGTTCTTAACATTCAGGGCAGCCTGCCGACCCCCTGCAACCAGTTACGGGCGATGGCAGCGCCTCCGGATGATCAAAACAGGATCGAGATTACGGTGTACTCGGTCGTAAACCAGGACCGGATCTGTGCCCAGGTTCTCTCACCTTTCGAGATCAACCTTCCATTGGGGAGCTTTCTGCCGGGCAAGTATGAGATCCTGGTAAACGGAAATACCGCTGCCGAACTGATCCCCTGACCGCGAGTCCGGATTCTATTCAATTCGGGCGATCCTGCCAAACCGTGCGTTGGTCAGCCGCGCCAGGGCTTCCACAGGCAGGTGGATGTCCAGACCCCTCTGCCCCCCTGAAACGTAAATTCTTTCGAACCTCTGTGCCGATTCATCGATGACCACCAGAAAGCCGCGATTGATCAGGGCAAGAGGCGAGATACCACCCGCCTGAAGTCCGGTCAGTTGCTCGGCTTCTTTCTCGGATGGCAGATGCATCTTCTTTTCCCCCAGGCAGGAGGCCAGTAATTTTAGATCGACCGAAGAAGGTCCTGGCACGACCGCCAGGACTGGTTTTTTACTTTTACCTCCTGTAGATACAGGCTCCCGAACCACCACAATGGTTTTGAAGACCTCTTCCCGCGGCACCCCCATGTAATCCGCGGCCTCCATGGCTCCGAGCTTCTCCGCGGGGAGTTCATGAGCTTCATACTGGACCTTGTGCGAATCCAACAATCTGGTCACATTATTAACGATCGGCATCCTGGCCTCCGGAGGCGATTTCGACCATTTTAACCCAGCTTGAGCCGCCAGCCGGCCGAACCGTTTGTGTGGGTATGCGTAGTACAATATTAGGCCGATGAAGACCGATACGGCCGCGATCCCCCTTGAAAAGCTGCTTTCACAGCTCCCGGAAAGCTACAACCTTGCCGACCGGGAGCTGATCAAGCGCGCCTATCGGGTCGCGGAAGAGGCCCATCGGGAACAAAAACGCGCCTCGGGAGAGCCGTACATCAACCACTGCCTGGCAGTTGCAAGCATTCTTGCAGAGCTGCGCGTCCCCACGGAGGTCATCGCGGCAGGCCTGCTCCATGACACCGTCGAGGACACCCAGATAACCCTGAGCGATATCCGCAAGGATTTCGGAGAGACGATCGAGATGCTCGTGGACGGGGTCACAAAACTGACGAAGCTTCCACGGGTCTCGCGGGGGGACCAGCACGCCGAGGAGGAGAGCCAGGCAGAGGCAGAGCCCCCGGAGGATGAAGAGCCTTCTCGCCTGGGCCGCCGGCCAGATATGGTCTCTGAGACCCTTCGCAAGACCTTCCTGGCCATGGGTGAGGATGTCCGCGTGGTCCTGATCAAGCTGGCTGACCGGCTCCATAACATGCGCACCCTCGGGCACATGCCGGAGGAAAAACGCAAGCGCATTGCCAAGGAGACTCTCGAGATCTTTGCACCGCTCGCCAACCGGCTGGGCATCTGGCAGATCAAATGGGAGCTTGAAGACCTGGCTTTCCGGTATGTCAACCCTGAAAAGTATAAAGAAATTGCCGAACAGCTTGCGCAGCGTCGCCCGGACCGTGAGGCGCAGATCGAGACCATCAAACAGAACCTGCAGACCCTGCTCGCCCAGAACAACATCCAGGTCGAGATCAGCGGCCGGCCAAAACATATCTATTCGATCTACAAGAAGATGAGAGAAAAAGGGAAGCCCTTTGACCTGGTGCGGGATGTGCGCGCCGTCCGGCTCATCGTCCCGGATGTCCCTTCATGCTATGCTGCGCTGGGCGTCATCCATACCCACTGGCGGCCGATCCCGAACGAATTTGACGATTACATCGCTGCGCCCAAGGACAATTTCTACCAGTCTCTGCATACCGCCGTGATCTACGACGACCGGCGCCCCCTGGAGGTGCAGATCCGCACGCCCGAGATGCACCAGAGCGCCGAGTACGGCATTGCCGCTCACTGGCGGTACAAGGAAGGCGCCAAACAATCGGATAAGATCTTCGAGCAGCGGATCAACTGGCTGCGAAACATGATGGACTGGCGCACGGATGTAAGCGACGCCCAGGAATTCGTCGATTCGATGCGGTCGGATGTATTCCAGGACCGGGTTTATGTGTTCACCCCGCGCGGCGACATTATTGACCTTCCCGCCGGATCGACGCCGATCGACTTTGCCTATCATGTCCACACGGATATCGGGAACCGCTGCCGCGGCGCACGCATCAACGGGAAATTGATCCCGCTCTACCAGGAGCTGAAGACCGGGAATCAGGTCGAAATCCTTACTGCCAAGCGGGGCGGACCCAGCCGCGACTGGCTGAACGCGAACCTGGGGTTGGTCAAAACCCAGCGCGCGAAATCCAAGATCAGGCTGTGGTTCAAAAAACAGGAGGATGAGCAGAACCTGGCCCAGGGCCGCGCCACCCTCGAGCATGAGATGCAAAGGCTTGGAATCCAGGAGCTCAACTTCGAGAAAATGGCCCGCAAGCTGGGCAGCAAAACTCCGGATGAGATGTTCATCTCGCTGGGGAACGGCGACCTTTCGGTAAGTCGGGTCATCCGGGAGCTCTCTGAGGACAAGGAAAACACGGATGTGCTCTCGGTCACCGCGGCCCCCACGGAGGGAACCTCAACAGATGCCATTGAGGTGGTAGGACTGAAGGGCCTGCTCTCCTCCATGGCGCGCTGCTGCAACCCCACCCCAGGAGACCAGATCGTCGGTTACATTACGCGCGGGCGCGGCGCCACCATCCATCGCCAGGACTGCCCAAACATCCTGCGTCTGAAGGATCGCGAGCGGCTTCTTCAGGTGGACTGGGGACATGCGGTGCGGACTTTTCCCGTCCCAATCCAGATAAAGGCATATGACCGGCAAGGTCTCATGGGGGATATTTCCAATCTGCTGGATGGCGAGGGCGTCAATATTGTGGATGTAGGGGTCAAGGTAAACCGGAGTCTGGCGGACCTCAACCTGGTCGTCGAGGTACGAGACCTCGCCCAGCTCAGCCGCATCCTCACCCGCATCGAGACCCTGCCGAACGTGATGGAAGCACTGCGCGCCAACCCGGGTTGAAATGCCGACTGAGGAACCATCTTCAGCCATATTTTAATATCGTACCAACAAATGCTCTGGGGTATAATCTCGCCGTTTTCCAGATGAATCTGCTCAGTGTTTCGGAAGCCCGACAGCGCATTCTTGACCATCTCCATGCGGTTGGGGAGGAGACCCTCCATCTGTCTGCCTGCCTGGATCGCGTCCTGGCCGCGGAGATCGTGGTTGAGACGGATCTTCCTCCTTTCGATAACTCATCCATGGATGGTTTCGCAGTCCGCAGCGTGGACCTCCGGGAGGGATTTATCACCGAATTGCGGGTCATCGGGGATATCGCAGCTGGATCGGAGCCCCGCCTCACATTGGGTCCCGGGGAGGCCGCCAGGATCATGACAGGGGCGCCGCTCCCGCCAGCAGCGGATGCCGTGGTGCCTGTGGAGGATACGGATTTCCAGGTAAGGTCTGCAGGAACCCCTCCGCCGCCCTCGGTGAAAATCATGCAAAATGCCCCACGCGGCGCCAACATCCGGCTGCACGGGTCGGATATCAAGGCCGGGCAGGTCGCTCTCGCGGCCCACCACGCGCTCAGACCCCAGGATCTCGGCCTGCTTGCCATGCTGGGGAAAGGCCGGGTGAGGGTCTATCGCAGGCCCCGCGTGGCGCTGCTCTCCAGTGGTGATGAGCTCCTGCCGGTGGAGGATCCTCTGGAGCCCGGTAAGATCCATGACTCGAATTCAGCGATGCTATCGGCCTTGGTCCAGATGGCCGGCGCAGAGCTGATCCCCCTGGGGATTGCCGCTGATCGCTTCGAAGCCGTTAAGTCGCTTCTGGAAAAAGCCTGTGACCTGGATGCCGACCTCATCCTGTCTTCGGCCGGTGTAAGCGTGGGAGCCTTTGATTTCGTCAAGGAGGTCGTGGATTCTGATGGACGCCTGGATTTCTGGCGGGTCAATATGCGTCCGGGCAAGCCACTTGCATTTGGGGAATACCGCTCCACCCCCTTCATCGGGCTGCCAGGGAATCCGGTCTCCGCGTTTGCAGGCTTTGAAGTATTCGTCCGCCCCGCGATCCGGCATTTGCGCGGCCTGCAGGATGCCAGCCGTCCAAGTCTGCGCGTACGGCTGGGAGAAGACATCCGATCCGATGGCCGGGAGAGCTATCTCCGGGCCGAGGTCCGTTTTCTGCCGGAAGGACCGCTCGCCTTCCTGACCGGTCACCAGGGCTCGTCCAACCTCCCGTCACTGGTCCAGGCAAATGCTTTACTTATTATCCCCGCTGGTGTAAAATCTGCGCCTGCCGGGTGGGAAGCCGAAGCCTGGATGCTTTGAGGAATATGGATAAACTGATCTATCGCGCTTTGATCACCCTTTCAGTTATCGGCCTGCTGGTATCGGTCTATATGACCATCTACAAGCTGACCGACAACAACTCGATGTGCCTGGGGAGCGGGGACTGCAGCGTTGTGAATTCCAGCCGGTATGCAGAAGTCAACGGAATTCCGGTCGCAGCCATAGGGATCCTGGGCTACGCCGCGATCCTGGCCCTGTTGTATATCAGCGCCCGCGGGCGGGGTTTGCTCCGCGAGAATGAGGCCCTCCTGACGTTTGGCCTGGCCCTGACCGGTTTCCTCTTCACCCTCTGGCTGATCTATGTAGAGATCGCTTTGATCAAAGCTCTTTGCCCCTTCTGCCTTGCATCCCAGATCGCGATGACCCTGATCTTCATCCTTGCAACGATCCGGCTGGTCCGCCAGTCATAAAATCCGGAGGAATCATGCCACGTATAAAATGTCATTACCTGGACTGTGTCTTTCTGGACGAAGGGTACTGCAGTGCAGCTGCGGTGGAGATCGACCCGGAAGAAGGCTGCAATACCTACTCCCCTTCAGCGGAGGCTGCAGCCGGCGAGGATTGGGAGGAAGAAGAGCTGGATGAGTGGGAAGACGAAGATGTGGACGAAGAAGATGAGGAGTGGAGCGACGAGGACGAAGAGGAATTCTAGCCCTCTCCTTAACGAGTTTTCCATAAGGCTCACCTTCATCGGGTGAGCCTTTTATTTACATAAATGATAAAGGAGGATCCCTGTCGCCACTGCGAGGTTGAGTGAGCTTATCCGGCCGCGCATCGGAAGGGAAAGAACCGTATCGCATATCTCCAGAAATTCTGAGGAGAGACCTTTTTGCTCGCTGCCCATCATAAGGACCCAAGGCCGGGCGGCTGTAAAGGTGCGATAATCCCTCTGCGCATGCGCCGAGGTCCCGATGATCGTCCTCTCATTCCTGCGCGCCCATTCCAAAAAAACTGCAAAAGTGGTCTGGACGACCGGCTTCCAAAAAAGGCTTCCCATGCTGGCACGTACCAGGCCGGGCTGGAAGAGGTCAAGGCTTGAATCGACCAGCAGCAGGCCTCCCGCCCCCACCGCGTCGATCGTCCGCAGGATCGTCCCCACATTCCCAGGATCCTGAGGCAGGACCAGTGCAACGACCGGTTGCGGTCCATCCAGGGTTTCCAGGCCGGAATGTTTTTGCCGGACAACAGCCAACAGACCCTGCGGATTTTCCTTCTCGGTGAGGGAGTCCATGACCTGGGCAGAGACCGGCTGAAGCCTGACCTCCGCTTCCATGGCCCTTTGGATCAACTCACGGGCATAACCACTTCCCATCAGATCCGGAGCATAGAGCAGCTCCTCAACCTTCCAGCCTGCCTCCAGGGCCTCTCCAATATGATGCAAACCCTCCACCAGGAAGACACCTGCTTCCACCCGGTGCTTTCGCTGGCGCAAGGCGCGCGCCTGTTTGATCCTGGGATTGGAAAGACTGGTGATCAGGGGAAGCGGTTTCATGTAGAACAGCGGCTGAGGTGTTCAGGCGTCCAGGGGATGTTTCTCTAGTCTCAAGGGGCCTTGACCGTTAATTTGGCAACCATCCCCGCCTGGTAATGCCCGGGAATCGCACAAAGAATCTCATAATCTCCCGGCTGGGCCGGAGCAGTAAAGGTCTCTGTGGCGGTTTGCCCGGCAGCAATTTCGGTCTTCCAGAAGACATTCGGCTCGTCTTCCGGGCCAAAGCTGTCTCCCGCGGTTGTGCCCAGGTTCATGATCACAAAATCGTGGGTCACCGCCCCGTTATTCCGCCCGGAAAAGGTGATCTCCTGCCCGGCGTTGACCGTGAAGGCATCCGGCGTGAAGTGGAAATCCGTCATGGTCACATTGATCTTGTTCGAGGCGGTCTGCGCGCCTCTTCCGCAGCCGGCGATTAGGATGGATACGGTCACGATAATGGTCAATAGAAACAACTTTTTCATATACGGTAAACTCCTTCTGAGTGGTGAGGGACCGGATACCTGTGCCGGTTTTCCCGGGATTATTATAGTACCATCTTGAAGTCTATTTTTCCCATCTATAAATCGAGCCCATTCTGCTGTAAACTAGAGGAGGACTCCGGCAGGGTCATGCGCATTCCCGCCGGCTCGGCCCTCCGCCAAGAGAAATGGAGACGTGATGACCGCTCCCTTGAAGCCTGAAATCGATATTGCGACCCGCATCCTTTTGGGACCGGGACCCAGCATGACGCACCCGCGTGTAACCCGGGCCCTCTCCACGCCTACGATCGGGCACCTCGATCCCCAGCTTCTTTCCATCTACGCCGAAGAGCAGCAGCTCCTGCGGGATGCCTTCCAGACCCGGAATGAATGGACCTTTGCTCTTTCAGGCACCGGGACATCGGGCATGGAGGCGGCGTTGGTCAATTTGATCGAGCCCGGGGATGACGTTTTGGTAGCCATCCACGGTTATTTCGGCGAACGGATCGCAGAGATCGCCGGCCGCGCCGGCGCGAATGTGGATCGCCTAAACCGTTCGCTGGGCGAAATATTTACCGTCGAGGAGATCGAAGCGGCGCTTTCCAAAAAGCCCTACAAGATCTTCGCGATCGTCCATGCTGAGACCTCGACCGGCGCTGAACAGCTGCATATCAAGGAGCTCGGTGAGGCTTCCCACAAACATGGCGCCCTGTTCCTGCTCGATACCGTCACCTCGCTGGGCGGCATCCCGGTGAAGATCGACGAGTGGGGCGTGGATGCCGCCTATTCAGCCAGTCAAAAGAATTTGGGTGCGCCCTCCGGCCTGGCGCCCATCACATTCAGTCCAAGAGCACAGGAAAAGGTGGAAAGACGGAAAACGAAGGTTGCGTCCTTCTATCTGGACCTGAGAGCCTATGCCAGCTACTGGGGACCGGAGCATATCTATCACCATACCGCCTCTGCCACCCTTCACTATGCATTGACCGAAGGTCTGCGAGTCCTGATGGAGGAGGGCATGAACAATGCCTTCGCCCGGTTCCGCGCCAACTCGGAAATGCTCTGGGCGGGCCTGGAGGAGCTCGGTGCGCCGCCATTTATCCCCTTGGAATACCGTCTTCCACCATTGACCACAGCCAGGGTACCGCAGGGTATTTATCCACACAAGGTGAGGACACGCCTGTTGGAGGAGTACAATATTGAGATCGCGGCCGGGTTCGGAGCTCTTAAGGATCAGGTCTGGCGAATCGGCCTGATGGGTTATTCCAGCCGGCGCGAGAATATTACTCTCTTCCTTGGTGCCCTCCACGACCTGTTAAAAAAATAGCCCGCGTCTCTAATATGGCGAAGAGGGCGCTTTCCGGCACCCTTCACTTATGCTATCCTCCCCCTCTCGGGTCCTGGAAAATCCTTTAGAGGCAAGTGCTTAATGGTATCCAACACTTCTCGAACACCACTGGATCGCTACTGGCAATACGCATTTTGGTTGGCGATATTTACGATCCTCTACAACCTTCTCGAAGGGTTGGTTTCGGTATTTTTCGGGTTCTCGGATGAGGCCC
>CAZSPX010000002.1:44612-55047 GCA_964608885.1 uncultured Anaerolineaceae bacterium
TACAACCTTCTCGAAGGGTTGGTTTCGGTATTTTTCGGGTTCTCGGATGAGGCCCTTTCACTGTTCGGGTTCGGGGTGGATTCCTTTATTGAAGTCATCTCGGGGTTAGGAATCTTGATTATGGTTATGCGCATTTCTCGGAACCCTGAGACCGGACGTTCAAGCTCCGAACAAACCGCCCTCCGTATCACAGGAACATCTTTCTGGGTACTTGCAGCCGGGCTTGCCATCACGGCGATCTATAACCTTATCACCCGCCACAGACCTGAAACCACGCTTCCCGGGGTAATTATCTCTCTCCTCTCGATCCTCGTCATGTGGATATTGGTCTCAGCAAAGCGTAGGGTTGGCCGTGCCTTGGATTCCGCCCCCATCCTTGCGGATGCCAATTGCACCCTGGTCTGCATCTACATGTCGGTGGTGCTGCTGGCTGCCAGCCTGATCTATGAATTCACCGGTTTCGGTTTCGTGGACAGTCTGGGTGCTCTGGGACTTATCTATTTCTCGGTGAGCGAGGGGAGAGAGTCCTTCGAGAAGGCATCCAATTTGCAGGACAATGAATGACTTGCCGGATGATTTTTGCTTTACTGGGAGGTTTCCATGGGCTGCTGCCAGGGTATCGAACAAACCTTTAGCCCGGAGTACGTGGCCGGCCAATTAAGGCGTTATCGCTCACGGGGGCCTGCGGGAACCACTCGATCGCTGATCGACGGGATCCGGTCTTTCGGGATTCAGGGATCACAGCTCCTCGATATCGGTGGTGGCCTGGGCGCCATCCAACATGGGCTCCTCGCCTCCGGGGCGTCCTCAGCCGTACAGGTGGATGCTTCTTCCGCCTACCTGGAAGCTTCGCAGCAGGAAAGCCAGCGGCGCGGCCTCGCCTCAAGGATCCATTACATCCATGGGGACTTTGTGGATGTGACAGGGGATCTTCCTCAGGCGGATATCGTCACTCTGGACCGGGTTATCTGCTGTTTTGGGGACATGCACAGCCTGGTGGGACTCTCCGCGGCGCATACCCGCCGCCTTCTTGGCCTGGTCTACCCTCGTAATGGCTGGTGGATCCGCCTGGGACTGGCTGTCCAGAACGTCTTTTTGAAAATAACCCGCAACCCCTTTCGAACTTATATGCACTCCACCCGGGAGGTGGAAAGCATTATCCATGCTGCCGGCCTCCGCAAGCTCTACCAACGGCAGACTCTGGTCTGGCAGGTCGCGATATTCGGCCGCTGAGGAAGAGCAATACACGGCATGATATAATCAAGGAAATGAGCGCAGGAGCCAATCCAATGACGGACAGCAAGTAATCGCAGAGAGATATCAGGGCACTTCCCGCTGCAGTCTTTTGGATTCCGGCCGAGGGTTTGCCCTCGGTTTTCGTTTTTAATTTCTGGAGCAAGGATGCTAACAGCTCATCACATCAACAGATCATTCGGGGTCCAGTCCATCCTGAAGGATATTTCGTTCAGCATCAGCAACCGGGACCGGATCGGGCTTATCGGTCCGAACGGGTGCGGGAAGACCACACTGATGCGCATCCTGGCGGGGATGGATCTGCCCGATTCCGGGACAGTCGTCCACACACGGCCGGACCTGCGGATTGGATATCTGGCACAGGGAATGGAATTCATCAAGGGGCAGACCATTGGAGATGCACTGGGGATGGAATGGAACTCCTCCACAGAACCTGAAGCAGAGCTTGGCAGCCTCGCTGCCAGCCTGTCTGAAACTCCTGAAGATCCCGGGCTGCAGTCACGCTACGATGCGATCCTCCAAAGGTTGTCCGGAGGAACAAGCTTTTTCCAGAGTGTGCTCGGCCCATTGGAATTGGGCGAATTTCCTCTGGATACGCCCATCGCCTACCTGAGCGGCGGGCAAAAGACGCGTCTTATGCTGGCGCGGGTCCTGCTTCAGGAGCCTCATCTCCTGCTCCTCGATGAGCCTACCAATCACCTGGATATATCCCTGCTGGAGTGGCTCGAGGATTGGATAGAAGGTTTTTCCGGGGCGGCCTTGATCGTCTCGCATGATCGTGCATTCCTGGATAACACCGTGCGCGCCATCTTCGAAATCGACTCCCGGACCCATGGATTAAGGAGCTACGCTGGGGATTATACGGATTATGTAGCCTTCAAGATTACCGAACGGGAGAAACAGGCCCAGGAATATCAGGACCAACAGGATGAACTTGCGCAGTTGCGAATGGCGGCTGCTCACCTGCGAGGCCTCACACGGATGAAAAAGGGTGGGAAAGCTGACAGCGGTGACAAATTCGCCAAGGGTTTCTTCGCAAACCGATCCAAGAACGTGGCCGGCCGCGCCAAGCATATTGAGGCACGCATACAGCAAATCCTTGCCGATAACAGTGTGGAAAAGCCGCGCCAATCCTGGCAGATGAAACTTGACTTCGGCGAGCCGGAGAACTACTCCAAGAACGTTCTGGTGACCTCAAAATTGGCAGTGGGATATGAGCCGCAGGCACCATTGCTCTCCGGGCTGAATCTTCACATCCACCACGGCCAACGGATTGCTCTCATCGGGCCAAATGGTTCAGGCAAAACCACGCTGATCCGTACGATCACGGGGAGTTTGGAGCCGCTTGAGGGAGAGCTTCGCCTGGGACCGGCTGTCAGGCCGGGCTACATGGCGCAGGAACAGGAGCTGCTTGATCCGGAGTTAAGTGCACTGGAAAGTGTCCAAAAGGTGGCGCCTTTCAATGAGACCGAGGCGCGTCATTTCCTGCATTTCTTCCTGTTCAGCGGAGAAGAGCCTCTGCGGCCCACTCGTGACCTTTCCTTTGGGGAGCGTGCTCGCCTGCAATTGGGACTGCTCGTTGCCCAGGGCTGCACCTTTCTCATTCTCGATGAGCCCATCAATCACCTGGACATATCCTCGCGTGCCCGCTTTGAGCAGGCGCTGGCTCAATTCAAGGGTGCGGTATTGGCGGTGGTACACGACCGCTATTTCATCGAGCAGTTCGCCTCGGAAATATGGAGCATACAGGATGGCGGCATTGTCAGGTTGTGACTCACCCCACACCTAAAGCACAGGAAGTTATAATCAACATCATGAGGTATATCCGCTGGCTGGCACTGGCGCTCATGCTTCTCATCCCGGCCTGCCAACCTGCTGCACCGAGGTCCATCACGATCCTGGATGGGGCCAAAATCCACCAACTCCCGGCTGATCCCCTATCCCCTGGAGATTACTTCGTTCGTGCCGGTATCCTTCTTGGTCCCAAGGATGAAGCCCTGCTCAATGGGATTCCGGTCCGACTGGATGAGCCCCTGCCTGGCAAGGGAGGGGAAATCCTGCAGCTAATTCGGGCAAATAACCTTACGCTTGTCACCCCGGAGGGCAGCATATCTCTCCAAACGACCGCATCCACCGTGGGGCAGGCGCTCCAGGAAGCCGGGTTGTCGCTGTTCACCGCCGATCTAATCGACCCGCCGCCTGAGACTCCTGTCACAGGGTCCATGACGGTTAACTATAAGCCCTCCAGACTAATAGAGATCCACACCTCGGCAGGATCAGTCAAGGTCCGATCGGCGGCTGCGACGATCGGCGGGGCCCTGGCAGATGCCGGTCTCCCTCTTTCCGGCATGGATTTCAGCCGCCCGGCCCTTACGGATCCCCTGCCTGGTGATGGCTCGATCCAGGTCGTCCGTGTAAGCGAGTCGCTGGTCCTGGCCCAAAAGTTGATCCCCTTCGAGAGCGAGTTCCAGGCATCGGCAGATGTGTCCCTGGATGAACAACAGGTTCTTCACCCGGGTCAGGCGGGCCTCAGTGTCAACCGCATCCGCATCCGATATGAGGATGGGCAGGAAGCCTCGCGCCAGACTGAATCCGAAAGCCTTGTCCACCCGCCCGAGAACCGGGTGGTGCTCTTCGGGACCCGGGCCGAGGTCAAATCTGCAACCGTGGACGGGGTCCAGATTGAATACTGGCGGGCCGTGCAAATGTATGCCACGGCCTATTCTCCCTGCCGGTCCGGAACCGACCGTTGTTACTCAAGCACGGCCAGCGGCAAACCCGTCAAGAAAGGAGTGGTTGCCCTGAGGACCGACCTCTACCTGGGCATGCGTGGTCAGGGCCTCTTCATCCCCGGATATGGCTTTGCCACCGTGGAGGACGCCTGCGGTGGCTGCGTGGGAAAACCCTGGATCGACCTTGGCTACAGCGATAATGATTACCAGCAATGGGGAAGCTGGGTGACGGTGTATTTCCTTGCACCGATCCCCGCCAATATCACATTTGTCCTGGAATAAATGAGCGGCTTTCAAAAGGCGATCCTGGCGATCCTGTTGGTCACAGCTTGCTGCCTGGCAATCTTCGTGGCCGGTATGGGGGTCCAGGTGTACCAGACATGGGCACAGCAGCCTCTGGGCCCGGCACTGGCAAACTCCCAGCCCTACACCCCGCTTTCCCTGCCTCCCACATGGACCGCCTCCCCTGCAGCCACACAGCAGAACACAGGCTTCATCGATCCAACCACCCCGTCTCCCACGGCCAGTCTTGCAGAGACCTTGATCCCGGCGTTGGCTCCCAGCCCTGTCCCCATGAACCACCTGTCCTGCGGGGCTCCGCCGGTCATTAACCTGCTGGTGGTGGGTGCTGACCAGCGCTCGAACAGCTACATTTACGGCCTTGGAGATGTGATCAGGCTTGTGCGCATCGATTCGCTGACGCCGAGGGTCAGTGTCCTCGAATTTCCGCGCGACCTCTGGGTGGAGATCCCCGACATCGCCGACAACTTGAAAGGCCAGGATCATGAAAAACTCAACCAGGCTTACCTCTATGGAAACAAAGGCTTTGGATACACCGATGATCCCGCCCAGGGACCCGGGCTCCTTGCGCGCACCCTCGATCTGAATTTTGGAGTCCAGCTTGACCACTACATCGGGGTCAACATGCGCACCTTCGTCAAGGTGGTCAATGCGGTGGACGGGATCGATATTTATCTTCCGGAAGGCGTGGACGGCCGGACGGCTGAAGACCGCAGTAAACGACTGATCTTCCCTCCCGGAATGAATCACTTGAATGGGGATGAAGCCCTTACGCTTGCCCGCATCCGCAACGATGGAGTCTTCACTCGCGCCGAGCATCAGGACCTCGTCTTGTGTGCGTTGCGGGAGAAGATCGCCCGCCCCCAGGTCGTGACCCAGATCCCTCAACTGATCGCTTCGTTCCAGCACAGCATCCAGACGGACCTCTCCCCCGAATTGATCAGCCAGCTCGCCTGCCTGGGACCTCAGATCCGTCCGGAGAATATCCTCTTTGCCAGCTTCCCTCAGGAATACTTCAAGAGCGCCAGAATATTTGATCCGGTATTCAAGAAGAACGTTTTCATTTGGGATGTGGATTTCAATATCCTGCGTGATTACGTTGCACGATTCCAGGCCGGGACCTGGCCGGTTCCAGGGGTGCCATCTGCGCGAGAAGAAGAGCCGGTCATCATATGCCAATGAACCATCAAGACATTCCACCCCTGGACGTTCGTGCCCTGCTCAGGCGTCATGGCTTGCGCCCGGATAAACGTCTGGGGCAGAATTTTCTCATCGATCCTCAGGCGCTGGAAAAGATCGCGCTGGAAGCCGGTGCCGGCCCGGAGGATACCGTTCTCGAGATAGGAGCCGGGCTGGGAAGTCTGACCCGGTATCTGGCGGTTGCTGCCGGGCGGGTAATTGCACTGGAGATCGATCACCAGCTTCTCCCAGTATTGAGATCGGTCGTCTCCTCTCTTCAGAATGTGGAAATCGTACAGGGCGATATCCTGAAGCTGCCACCATCCAGTCTTGTCCACGCACAAGGATATCTGGTTGCGGCGAATATCCCTTATTACATAACTTCCGCGATCATCCGCCATCTGCTCGAAAACGAGCCCCGCCCTCGTCGAATTGTTCTTACTCTTCAAAAGGAAGTCGCCGGGCGCATCTGCGCGAAGCCCGGCGACCTCAGCCTGCTGGCCCTGAGCGTCCAGGTATACGGCATGCCGGAAATCAAGGAGATCATCCCGGCAGAGGCTTTTTTCCCGGCGCCGGATGTGGACTCAGCGGTGCTTGCCATTGAGATCCATCCCACTTCCCTGATCCTCTCTTCCCTGATCCCGACTTTTTTCTTGCTGATCAAGGCTGGCTTTGCACAGAAACGGAAGACTTTGCGCAATTCCCTGGCTTCCAGCCTGCATATCCCGGTCAGCGAAGCTGAAGCGCTGCTCCAGCGCGCGCATATTGACCCGATGAGGCGGGCGGAGACCCTCGATATTCCGGAATGGGAAAAGTTGTGTATTGAATGGGTTGAAAGGTGATCTTCCAAAGATCCGGTTAGGACAGATTTCTTGGGCTATGAAACCGGCCTTCTTGCCATCCAGCCCTGCCGGCGCAAGTCCCGATAATTCCACAAGACCTGCCAGATCCGGCCGGCGGCCTCCAACTGGATTCGCAGCGACATTTTCGATTTCCCCCAGCGGCGGTCTGCAAAGTAAATCGGCGATTCCCCGATCTTGTATTCAAGGCAGTGGGCCAGATAGATCATCTCCACCAGGAAGATATAGCCATTCGCCCGGATGCGCTCCAACGGCATTCCTTCCAGCGTCTGCCTCCGCCACATGCGGTACCCGGTCGTCACATCCCGAAGCGGGAGCCTGAGGATCGTCCGCGCATACCAATTCCCAAAGGCGGAGAGCCCCTTGCGCCAGAGCGGCCAGTTCCGGTCCACCGATCCCCCGTGCGCATATCTCGAACCCAACACCACATCGGAGGAGTCCAGCAGTTTAAGCATATCCACAAGGTCCGCGGGGTCGTGGGAAAAATCAGCATCCATCTGCACAATGGCGCCCACCGGCTGGCGCAGGGCCAGGCGGAACCCTTCGATGTAGGCCGAACGCAGCCCCTGCTTTCCCGGCCGGTGCAGCACCCGGATGCGCGGGTCCTCATAGGCAAGGTCATCTGCCAGCTCGCCGGTTCCATCCGGGCTGTTATCATCCACGATTAAAATGTTGATATCGAACGGCAGCGCGAATAAAACGGAAACCAGCCCGGGCAGGTTCTCCGCTTCGTTGTAGGTGGGGATAACGACGGTGATCTCGGGCAATTCCTACTTTTTCCGCCGCAGCAATTCCGTCTTAATCGCCTCAGGCGATTTGAAACGACCTGCCTCCGCCTGCAGGACGCTCAGCTTGACGGATAAGCGATTCTTGCTGCCTGCAGCCTGCTCCCTGTCCTTGATGGGATAGAAGTAGTCCAGCGATTGCTCGAGCCGCGCCCGCAGTTTTTCTTCCAATATGGACAGATTCCCTTGCGGGGCGATCAAGATGAAATCGGTGGGTGTGATATGGCCGAAGAAATCATCCGGGCTCCCCAATTCGCGCAGGGTATTCGTGATCATCACGCTGAAAGCGCGCAGGACGTCATCTGAGGCCACAAAACCATAGGCCTCCCGGAAGCCGTCCATACCCTCAAGGCTCACCAGCATGACGCCGAAACTCCCTTTATGGATCTGTTCAGAGAGGCGCTCATCCACCAGGGCCCCCTCCGGCAGCCCGCTGATCGGATTGGTGAGAGAACCCTGGCTCACCCGCTTCAAAGCATTGCGAACGCGCAGGCGCAATTCCTGCACATCGAAAGGCTTGGTGACATAGTCGTCAGCGCCCAATTCCAGGCCTTTCAAGCGGTCGGCCCGGTCACGCTTCTCGGTGAGAAAGATGATGGGAATATCCTGGGTGCGCCGCTCGGCTCGCAGCCGCCGCGCCACTTCATACCCATCGATATCAGGGAGGCGGATATCCAAAATGACCAGGTCAGGGTGCGCGGTCAGCGCGGAGCGCAGCCCGTCCTCCCCCCAGTTAACCGTGGAAACCTCATAGCCTTGGACGCGGAAATACGCGTTCAGCATTTCGGCTATGTCGAGGTCGTCTTCGACGATCAGGATCCTGGGTTTACTGTCAAACACGTAGGCGGCCTAGGTGAGAGGTTCTTTTTGGATCACGAACTCGCACACCGGGTCACCCATGGCCACGCATTTTGATTCGTTGACGCGGAATTCATTGCCCCCCGAGACCCATTTGAGCGCTTCCTGAAGCAGCCCGGTGGCGATGAAACAAACCGGCTTGTCCGATCCCGAGCGCCCCCAGCACACGGGGCACTTATGGATCGTCCAGATGAACTCATTATCCTTCTCTTCCACGGTGGTATGCTGGTCGGTCAATTGTGTGAATATCTTCGCAAATGCCGGAAGACCGATCCGCAGCTTGGATTGGAGCGGGAGTACTACAAAGGCCAGATCCGCGACCCCGGCCAGTGCGCCAAAATTCTTGAGGGCATCCGAGAATGTGGCCCGTCCGGCCCGCAGCGCCAGGCCGCGCCCACCGCGCGGTCCGTACATTTCCTCAAGCCCAACGCCAATGGCGGAAAGCTCGGCAAAATCAAAGCCTTTGTCCAGGTTGTCAGGAGGGTAATTCTCAATGTAATGATTCAGGCCAGCCAGATTCAAAATGGCATTCAGGCCGTTCTTGCCCATCACTTCTTCCAGCGACTTGATCGTGATCAGACCGAATTTATTGTTGTAGTACAGACCGCTTTTTTCAACGGGGCTCATTGGATCTCCACTAGATCAGCTTTGTCAGGTCTTCAGCGGCGCGGCGCATATCCAGGAAGATGAGGCCCAGCTTGGCCTGCTCGCGTGCCAGCGCGGTCAGCACGGCCTCTTCCCCGACAGACATCAGAACCACATAACCCTTCTCCCCCTTGATATAGACCTGTTCCAACGACCCGCGACCCAGCTCGTTGGCGATACGCTCACCCAGGGAGAGCATGGCCGCCGACATTGCCGAGACCCGATCCTCCTCCACGCCCTGCGGGAGCGCAGAAGCGATGGTCAGGCCATCGACGCTGACTATGGCGGAAGCTTCTATATCAGGTGAAGAGGCCTGCAGCTCGCGCAGGCGGTCAACCATTTGTTGCGTACGTGATTTGGACAAACCAGCCCTCCAGACGAACTGTCGTTCCCGCACCCTAAGGGCGGCAAAAATTCCTTAAAGATGCGGTAAATTTAGCACAGGGGTACAGTTGTGTCAAGAAAGCGCCTTTGCAAAAAGGTAAGCGCCCAACTTCCGTGCAAACAAGAGGGGGTGCTCCTACATGCTATAATCCCCGGACGATTTGAGGTTTGATGAGGAAAATTCTGCCATTTCTATGCTGTTTGACCGTAATTTCACTGCTCATACCCTCGGTTGGGGTACAAGCACAGGACCCGCTGCCGCCCGAATCGGATACCGGCGCCGTGGTCTGTGGACCTAGTGTGTATCTGTCCCCGCCCGATGACTGCCTGCCGCTTGGACCATCGGCGTATTTGACTGACCTTGCGCGCCAGGGGTTGAGTTTCCCTCCCCGCCCGCTGCCGGCCCGCCATCCGGACCCATCCCTGGCACAGCTCCCCTATCGGTATTTTCACCTGGATGACAAGGCAACCGTTCCGGTGTTCAGCGCTCCGGGGGAGACAGGCGCCGGAGGCCAGTCCTTCCCGCCTGGTTTTGTCTATATCTCCTATGTAGATCGCGCTGACACCGCCAGCGGGATCTACTATCTGCTGCAAAACGGCGGCTGGATCCCGGGCAAAGGCGCGCGCGTCGGTGAGATCTCCGCATTCCAGGGATTGGCCTTCAGCCGGACACCCCGCAATTCATTCGGCTGGGCATTCGAGCAGTTGCCTGTCAAAGCCGAACCGGGCTATAACACCCCGGACACGGGCCTGCAGATCTACCCGTTCCAGGTTGTACAGATCTTTGCCACCCAGAATGTGGATGGTGCCGACTGGAACATGATCAGTCCCGGCCAATGGTTGGAGGCCCGCAAGGTGGCTCAGGTAGACATCAACACCGCTCCCCCCGAAGGTGTGACCACCGGCCGCTGGATCGATGTAAACCTGGCCGAGCAGTCATTGGCGGTTTATGAGAATCACCAACTGGTCTATGCCACTGTCATTGCAAGTGGACTTGAGCCTTTCTGGACCCGCCCGGGGACATTCCAGATCTTCAAGAAGCTCGAGACGGAAACCATGCGCAACAGCGATCCGTCCGATTTCTATTACCTTGAGAACGTCCCATGGACGATGTATTTTGACGGGGCACGCGCCCTGCATGGGGCCTACTGGCGCACCCGGTTCGGATATCCCCAGTCACATGGCTGTGTGAATCTCTCTGTTGGTGATGCTCACTGGCTCTTCAACTGGGCTGTGGAGGGCGACTGGGTCTATGTCCACGACCCTTCCGGCCTCACGCCAACCGATCCTGCCCGCTATCCAGCATGGGCATATTGACACGCTTGGGCGGGTATGATAAACTCCTGCCCGCTCAATAAGAACTGGTCCCGTGGTGTAGCGGTTTAACATGCGGCCCTGTCAAGGCCGAGATCGCGGGTTCGAATCCCGTCGGGGCCGC
>CAZSPX010000003.1:0-7363 GCA_964608885.1 uncultured Anaerolineaceae bacterium
ACGACCAAGGGCTTATGAGTCCCCTGCTCTACCGCTGAGCTACCTCGCCATGTTTTCCACCAACAACCCTGCAGAATAGTGGGGTCTATTGATTTTAGCGGGAGGATTTTATCATAACTTGGTCGTGTGTCAAACCCTGGCATGCGCCGGGAGCAGGGCCGAAGGATTAATCCGCCCGGCGGACCTGGCACAGGTAGGCGCGGTGTGGAACCGATCCACTGACAGGGTCGATGGCGTCATTCCCGATCAGCAGGTTGAAGTTTGCCCCGTCCGCATCAAAGGGGTCATAGCCCGGGGCGCCGATCTCAGGACAGGGCTGCCACCAACCATGCTGGCCGCAGACGACGCCCGGCCTCAGGGTCTCGTTCATCCGGGCGCGTGCGCGCACGCTGCCCTGCGGCGTCTCGATCCGCACCCAGTCTCCGGGAGAGATGCCGCGCTCCGCAGCGTCCGCCGGATGCAGCTCGACCTCGGGCTCCATGGACTGGCGCCGCAGGCTTGGCAGGGCGCGATGCTGGGTCTCACAGAACAGGGGGTTCTTGGCGGAGGTGAGGATCAACGGGAACCGTTCCGCCAGATCCGGGCGGGACACAGGACTCACCAACGGCTCCTGGTATTCAGGCAGAGGAGGATAGCCGTGTTCCAGCAGCTTCCCGGAATACAGCTCGATCCTGCGTGTGGACGTGTGGAAGCCACGCGGCACGCCGTCGACGGGCTCGGCGAATTTACGGTAATGGGTGGCCGGAGGCACCCGCACACCGCCCGGCTGTGCGCGCAGCATTTCCAGCGACAGACCTGAGGGCTCCAGTTGATGACGATACGCCGCCTCGATATCGCCATCCCAGAACTGCGCGCCGAAACCCAGGCGGACCGCCAGGTCAAAGATGATGGCGGTATCCGAGCGGGCTTCCCCGGGAGGGTCGACAACCTTCTGGCGCAGCTGGACAAAGGACTGCGCCTCGGGGCTGACCTCGAAACCTGCCTTGAGGGCCTCGCGCTCGAACGCGCTCGCAACCGGCAGGACAATATCCGCCAGCTCGGCGGTCGGGTTCATAAAGAGGTCCGCATGGACATAAAAGTCAAGCGCCTTCAGGGCTTCACGTCCATGCAGGCCGTCTGCGTGCGCCAGGAGCAGGTTGGCGCCAAAACCAACCAGCCCATGCACTCCATAAGGCTCGTGCTCCAGGATGCCTCGATACAGCTCATCGGAAGTAACAAAGCCCCAACGGGAGGGGCCAAGCGGCCGCTCTTTCAGGCCGAGCGATGCAAGGCGCTTCTCAGCCGGCATGAATTCCAGACCACTGACATTGGCGGTGGGCACGCCGGGGAACAGGACATTGCCTCCGGGGGCATCCAGGCTGCCTGTCAACACATACAGCTGGGCAATGGCCCGGGCAATCTGAGTGGAGTTGGTCTGCATCTCCACACCGCTCCAGGCATAGTAGGCCACCGGGCGCGACTCCCAGAGCATCCGCGCGGCAGCCTCGACCTGTTCGCGGCCGATGCCGGTGATCGCCTCCACACGCGCGGGTGGATACTGCCGGCAAAGCTCTGCGGTCAGCTCGAAGGCGGTCCGACAGATCACCTCCCCTTCCGGAGTTCCAATGGAAAACGTACCGAACAGAGCCGGTTGAGGATCGTCCCCTTCATAGCTGCCTGTGGCGGGGTCATACAGGATGGGGCGGCGCCTGGTTTCGCTCCAGGCCGCGTATTTTTGGTCGCTGCCGTCCGTAGAGAGATCGCGCCCGGTCAACAGGCGGCCGTTGTCGGTCCGCACGAGCAGGGGACCGTTCGTCCAGGCATGGACGAATTCACGGTCATACCAGCCGCGCTCGATCATCACCCCGGCAATGCCAAGCGCAAGGGCGGCATCCGTGCCGGGCCGCACCTGGAGCCAGAGATCGGCTTTTTTGGCAATGCCCGTCCGGCGCGGGTCCACCACAATCAGGCGGGCCCCGCGCTTGAGCGCCTCCACAGTGGCGGTCGCGTGCGTCAGCCGGGCAAGGTTCGGGTTATAGCCCCAGAACAGGATGCAGCCGGCATTCTCGAGGTCAGGCATATAGTTGCCGGGTACGCTTGCGCCAAAGGTATAGCTGGTGGCCTGGAAGCGCCCCCATCCGCACAACTCCATCGCCCCACAAAGGTTCGGGCTTCCGAAGACGTTCATGAAGCGCTGGATCCAGACCGTGGAGTCATCGGAGGCCGATGTGGATGGCGAAGACACGCTGAAGACGACGCTTTCGGGACCATATTGATCCGCGAGGCTGCGCAGCCTGCCGGCGATCTGATCCAGCGCCTCGTCCCAGCTGATCCTTTCCCAGCCGGGGTCGGGATCGCCCTTGGGGCGCGTCCGCCGCAAGGGATACCGGAGGCGGTCCGGGTGATAGACCAGCTCCGGAGCGGCACGCCCCTTCGCGCAAAGCGCCTTGCCCGTGGGATGAGAGGGATCCGGTTCGAGGCGGACAAAACGGCCGTTCTCCACCACGGCGATCGACCCGCAACGCGAGACGCACATGGCGCAGTAGCCTTGAATCCGGTCTGCAGGGAGTTTATCTGTCAACACGGAGACACCTGTAATTATGAGAATTTATCGGTTTGGTCCAGCTGGCACGGATAGGAATTATAACCACATTCGATCTCAGGAGGGCGCCCGGCTTCGAGCGACCCTGTTTCCCATTACATGGAGATGCACGTCTGCGGCCCGCTCCCAAACCTGCAGATAATGGAACAGGAACAACAGGTATAATCCGGATGAAAGGGAGCGGTATGAAGATCCTGGTGCTCACCAAAGACCTCACCGAACGCTCGGTCATCCAGCAGGTCCTTCAACGCAACGGCCATCAGGTGGTGATGGCCTCCGACAGCCAGGCTGCCTGGGACCTGATCCAAAGCGAGGGACTGCGCTTCGTCGTCGCCGACCGCACCAATACCGATATGGACGAGCAGCGCTTCATCGAGCGCGTGCGCTCGGCGCGCCTGCCGGCCCATGTCTATATCCTGATGATCTCGAACAAGGGCAACGACCAGGAGACCCAGTCCGTCCCCGCGGACGACCATCTCTACAAGCCCCTTTCCACCGCCGACCTGAAAGCGCGCGTGGGGATCGGCGAGCGCATCCTCAACCTGGGGGATAACCTCCGGCAGGCCAAGGGGCAGCTGGAAAAAATGGCCCTGCTGGATCCCGTCACCAACCTGTACAACGCCCGGTATTTCATCAGCGCCGCGGGGCGCGAGCTGGAACGCGCCCGCCGCAGCCTGGGACCGATCAGCATGCTCGCACTGGAGGTCAACGACCTGGAGGCCATCCGGGAAAAACACGGGGAGGAGATCGGCAGCGATGCCATGAAGATCACCGGGCAGGTGATCAAGGAGAAAAGCCGCCCCTATGACTGCCTGGGGCGCGGCCAGGGCGACCTGTTCCTGATCGCCCTGCCGAACGTCATCGGGCCGGACGCCGAAAAGATCGGACTGCGCATCATCACCAGCATGCGGGGGATGAACATCACCTCGCACGAAGGCGCAGCGCTGGACCTGTCGATGAGCGCGGGCGTGGCTTCGGTCTCGCATATCACCGCGGCCACCGAGATCCCGCGGCTGATCGAGCAGGCCCGCCAGGCCCTCCTGCGCGCCAGAGATACAGGGTTGAACCAGGTCTTCCTGGTGTACGTGTAGAAAGCGAGCGGGGGGAATCACACGCCCAGGAGCTGCAGGAGCAGAAGCGCGGCCAGACCGGCGAGAATGGTCAGGAAGATGCTCCTGCGCCACCAGCCCACGGCAACCGCCACCAGCCCGGCCAGCAGCCTCTCATTCCCAAGGCTGATATCCAGCTTCCCACTGTGCAGCAGCAATTCAGGTACCAGGATGGCCGTGAGGACGGCCGGAGGGACAAAGCGCAGGCTTGCCCGCACCAACTCCGGGAAACGGATCTTCCCATAAAGATAGATGAAAGAGAAGCGGATGGCGAACGTAAGCAGTCCGCCGAGGACCATGACCAGCCAGATGTTCACGAGCGCCTCTCCAGCCAGGTCCCCACGAGGATGCCCGCCAGCGCAGCCAGGATCAACCCCAGCTTATACGGAAGACCATAGAAGACCAGGGCCATGACGCCTGCCGCCAGGGCGGCAGCCACAGCGGGCCGGTCCTTCAGCACGGGCATGACCAGCGCGATAAACGTCAGCGGGAGGGCAAAATCCAGGGGCCAGCTTTCGGGGATGACCGCCCCGAGGAAGATGCCCAGCGCCGTGCTGATCTGCCAGTCAACCCACAGCGCCAGGCCCGCGCCGAACAGGAACCAGTGGGAGAACTGCTCCACCCCTTCCTCCTCATAGCGCAGAACGGAGGGGGCAAAGGCTTCGTCGGTGAGCAGGTAGGACAGCAGGACCTTCCAGCGCAGAGGCAGGGAGAGGAGATAGGGCGCCAGCGAGGCGCTGTAGAGCATGTGCCGCAGGTTCACCACTGCAATGGTCAGCACCATGACAGCGGAAGGCACTGCCTCGTGGATCAGCTGGGTAGTAACAAACTGGGCGGACCCGGCAAAGACGATCCAGGACATGGACTGGGCCTCGACCGGGGAAAGCCCGGCGCTCAGGGCCAGCGCGCCGTAGATCATTCCGAACGGAAACGCACCGACCATCAGCGGGAGCTCGGCGCGCACACCCTGCCAGAAATAAGTACTCCTGGAGCGCATTCCACCTCACATTAAAGCCGGGAGAAGCTCAAGACCCGGCCCCCTCGAAGGACCGCAGCAGCGCGGTCAGGAAGGTCCAGGTGCGCTCCACCGAGGGGATGTGCAGGCGCTCATCCGGCGAGTGCGGGTTGAGGATGGTCGGGCCGAGAGAGACACAGTCGAGGCCGTCGAAGCGCGCGTTGAGAAGGCCGCACTCCAGTCCGCCGTGCACACTCTCGATCTTCGGCGCGGCACCGAACTCCTGCTCATAGACCTTTACGCATTGCTTGAGGAAGAGCGAAGCAGGGCGCGGCTCCCACGGAACGGTGCAGTCATTTCTTTCGGCAATCGCACCGGCGAGAAGCGCGATGGCCTCCACCCGCTGGATGATCTCCTCAAGGGAGGAGGCCTTCAGGCTGCGGTGGCTGGACACAATATAGAGCCCATTTTCCTTCAGCTCCATGATGCCGATATTGTTCGAGGTCTCTACCAGGCCCACCTGTGCGAGCGACATTTCGGCGACGCCGTTCGGGAGAGCGCACAACAGCTGGATCATGCGGCGCGAATCGGCGGTGGTGACGAGGTCCGCGGAGGCAGGCGCCTCCTCGAGCGTGAAGAGCAGGTCATCGTCGGTCCCTGTGAACTCGGCCCTCACTGCAGCATCGAACGAGGTGAGACGTTCCCGGCAAAGCTCAGCCATCCCGGGCGGGACCGCAAAAACAGCCCCGGCCTTGCGCGGGATGGCATTGCGCACCGTCCCGCCCTGCATTTCAGAGAGACGCAGCGGGAGCCCTCCCTGAATATGAGCGAGAGCGCGGCCCACCAGCTTGTTGGCGTTGCCGCGGTGAGCGTTGATATCACCGCCCGAATGCCCGCCTCGCAGACCGCCGACCGTAAAGGATAGATGCTCCCAGCCGGGCTCAGGAGGCGACCAGGATACCGGCAGCGTGATGTAAAGGGTCCAGCCACCCACGCAGCCAATGGTGAAAACGCCCTCGTCCTCCGAATCCAGATTGAGCAAAAGCCTGCCAGTGAGCATGGCCGGGTCGATGCGCTTTGCGCCGGTGGCCCCGTGCTCCTCCTCGACCGTCAGCAGGAACTCAAGCGGCGGGTGCGCGAGACCGGGCTCCTCGGCGAGGGCCATCATCAGGGCAATGGCGATGCCGTTATCTGCGCCGAGCGTGGTCCCATCCGCTTTGAGCCAGTCCCCCTCGCGCAGCACGCGGATGGGGTCGCGGGTGAAGTCGTGGGGCGAGCCCGGGACTTTCTGCCAGACCATGTCCATGTGTCCCTGCAGGACAATCGTGGGCGCATTCCCATAGCCGGGGCTGGCAGGAACCTGGACCAGCAGGTTGCCAGGCGCATCCACGCGGGAGGAGAGTCCCTGCGTCCTTGCCCAGTCCTGAAGCCACTGGCGGAGGCCGGCCTCGTAGCGCGTGCCGCGCGGCACTGCCGAGAGCTGCTCAAAGCGGTCCAGGATGCGGTCAAGCGGCTGCATGAGGCACCTCCAGATACGTGCACCAGCCCGCATACTTCTCCAGGCGCCCGCGCACGGCGTTCTCGTAGACCTCCTGCAAGCGCCGGGTGACGGGTCCCACGCGCCCATCCCCGATCCTGCGGAAGTCGATCTCGCTCAATCCCACCACCTCCGCGGCCGTCCCGCACACGAAGACCTCATCGGCGATGTAGAGCTGGTCGCGTGAGAGGGGCTGCTCCAGGACCTCATAGCCGAGGTCAGCGGCCAGGGTGAACAGCGTGTGGCGGGTGATCCCTTCCAGGACCGGGGCGATGGAGGGCGTCAGGATGCGGCCCCTGCGCACCACGAAGAGATTCTCCCCGGTGCATTCGGCCACGTACCCCTCCGGATCCAGCATGATGGCCTCCTGAAAGCCGAGGCGGACGGATTCCGTCTTGGCCAGAATGCTGTTGACATAGTTCCCGGCGATCTTGGCCTTGGTCATGCTCCCATTGGGGTGATGGCGGGTAAAACTGGAGACGTTGGCGCGCACCCCGTGGAGCCGGGCATCCTCCCCCAGGTAGTTCTCCCACTCCCAGACCGCGATCATCAGCGAGGGCCGGCCCGCATCGACGTTCAAGCTCCAGACGGGGCCGTCGAGGTACAGCAGGGGCCGGATATAGCATTCCTGCATACCGTTGGCCCGCACGGTATCGAGGATGGCGGCGTCCACATCCTGCGGTGAAAAGGGCAGGTCGCGAAAGCCCAGCACCTCGGCCGATTCCAGCAGACGCTCCGAATGCTCGCGCAGCCGGAAGACCGCCGGACCGCGGGGAGTCTGGTAGGCCCGCAGGCCTTCAAAAACGGCCGCCCCGTAATGGAGGGCGCCCGTCAGAACATGGATCTGCGCTTTCCCGTGCTCCAGCATTTCCCCGTTCAACCAGATATATTTGGGTTCCATTCCCGTCTCCCTGCGCCTCAGGCTGGTAAAAGTAAATGATGGGAGAGTGTACCACCAGAGCGGGATTTTCAAGCTTTTTTTGCGGTGATGGAGTGTCCAAATTCGAAATGATAAATTCGTATTAAGGCGAGGTTCCGGCTGAGAAGCCTATGCGTTTCGTCTGCGGGCTGGAAATGCACCAGCCCTCCCTCCGCTCCCCTCCGCTGCGCTTCGGGGACGATGTTCGCTACGGGATGCTATCCCTCCGCTCCCCTCCGCTGCGCTTCGGGGACGATGTTCG
>CAZSPX010000003.1:7463-28921 GCA_964608885.1 uncultured Anaerolineaceae bacterium
GCTACGGGATGCTATCCCTCCGCTCCCCTCCGCTGCGCTTCGGGGACGATGTTCGCTACGGGATGCTACGTGATACGCTCAACGCGAAAGGGTGAGGGCGAGACCCATTAAACCACCAGCGCTGCCGATGGCAGCGCTGGTGGTTCCCATTTTGTTTCCCCTCTACCTGCCGAAGCAGGTTGCTTTCATGCTCCTACTATAGCACGCACCCGGGAAAAAAGGTGTCGCAAAGGCGTCATAAGGGGGGATTTTCGGGTCGCAGATTCGGCCTTCCCGGTCTCAAACTGCGACTTCTGTTACTTTTCCTGTCCGCTAACCACCTTGTAGCCCACGCCGACCACGGTCTGGATGAGACGCGGCTCGGAGGGGTCGGATTCGACCTTGCGCCGGAGACGGTACACCACGTTCTTGAGCATGGTGTTGTCGCCGTCCCCGGAGTATCCCCAGACGCGCTGGTTCAACTCCTCGACCGAGACGGTCTGGTCAGGATGGTTCATCAGGTAATACAGCAGGCGCAGCTCCAGGTTGGTCAGGCGCACCACCTGCCCGTTCTCGAGGACCGCCATGCGTTCCCCGGGCAGGAGCTGCATGCCTCCCACTTTGACCGGTTCGAGGGTATCGGTGGAGACGCTCCAGGAGCGCCTGAGCCAGATCTTGATCTTGGCCTGGAAGAGCGAGGGACTGACCGGCTTGATCATGCAATCGTCCGCGCCGGCGTTGAGCGCTTCGAGGATCATATCCTCCCCGCGCATCTGCGTCAGGAGGAGGATCGGCGCGAGGATATCGGCCCGCAGGGATTTGAGGAGCTGGACCGTATCCTCCTGCGAAAGGTTGATATCCAGCACGATCAGGTCGGGGGATTCGGACTCGGCCCGCTGCAAAGCCTTGCGCGGATCGGCCTCCAGGAGCACATTCATGCGCTGCTGCTGCAAGCTGAACACCCACAGGGGGCCTGTAGTTTGCTGGTTGCTGACGATCAGCACCTTGGGAGCAGGAGCCAACTTATCTGACATGATTCACCCTGTGATGGGATGGATGCGGATGGGAAACCGCATCTTCACGCGTAAACATTATAGCATTTTTCAGGCACGGCCCAACGGCAAACGCCTCAGCCTGCCTCCGCCGGGAGAACGGGGATGAATCTCCCCTGCCCGCCGGTGAACTGCTCGGGTCCCAGCATGGGGGTGCCGGCGTGGCTGAGGTTCCTCACCGGCCACTGCAGGCTGCCCAGTTTCTCCAGGCGCTCCTGCGACACGCCCGCGTAGATGGGCGTCAGGGAGGCGATCTCGGTCATGATCTGGCCGGTGTCCGCATACTCCCATTCGCCCGACTCGCCCGCGCTCTCCCCGCGCAGGCGCCGGGCAAGCCCCAGGATCACCTGCCAGTCGGGGCGGGCCTCTCCCTGCGGCAGGATGGCCTGGTTCACCATCTGGACGCGCCGCTCAGTGTTCGTGAAGGTGCCGGTCTTCTCGGCGAAGGTGACGCCGGGAAGGAGGACGTCCGCGCTGCGGGTGGCCTCCGATTCAAAGACACCCTGGACCACGAGGAAATCGCAGTTGCGCAGGCCATGGCGCACCTGGCGCGCATCCGCGGCGCCGCTGATGATATCCCCGCACAGGATGTAGAGCGCCCTCAAGCGGCCCTCGGCGGCCGCCTCCATCATCTCCATGGAGGTCATGCCGGGCCGGGTTGGCAGTCCCCTGCCCCAGGCAGCCTCGAACTTGCGGCGGGCGGCGTCGCTGGAGACCGGCTGGTAGCCGGGGTAGAAGGCGGGATGCGCGCCCATGTCATTGCCGCCCTGAGAATTGCTCTGACTGCGAAGGGGGACCAATCCCCCTCCCGGCACACCAAAGTTTCCCAGCAGGAGCTGCAGATCCACCAGGGCCTGGACATTGTTCTCCGGGCCGGTCTTATCCACGAGCTGAGTGCTCCAGACAATAGACATCGGCCGGTTATGCGCAAGTAATTCCGCCGCCTCCCTGAGGGTTTCCAGCTTTACCCCGGTGGACCGGCTGATGGAATCAAGGTCCAGGGCCGCCAGGCTTTCCTTCAGCTCCTCAAAACCAGTGGTGTATTTTTCGATGAACTCCCGGTCTTGCCAGCCCTCCTGTAGGATGATGTACATCAACCCGGCGATCAGCTCCTCCTCTGTCCCGGGCTTGTGGACCAGGCGCAGGGTGGAATATTCGGCCATATTGATGAAATCCGGGTGGGCCACCACCAGCTTGCAGCCCCGCTTCAGGACGGCCTTGCGCAGCCTGACGCCGAAGATGGGATGCTGCTCGGTGGTATCCGAGCCGATGATCAGGATGGAAGCGGCATGTGCGGCCACATCCTCCAGCGAGTTGGACTGGGCGTTCAAGCCAAGAGCGGCATCCATGCCGGCCACCCCGGCGGCATGCTGGACATGCTCGCAGCAGTCGATGTTGTTGGTGCCCAGCAGCTGGCGGGCCAGCTTGCCCATCAGGTAGTTCTCCTCGTTGAGGCAGCGGCCGGATGCCATCACACCGATGCTGGCGGGGCCGTACTGGTCGCGGGCGGCGCGCAGTCCACGCGCGGCAGCGTCCAGGGCGGTGTCCCAATCCACATCCACCCATTCACCCCGGTTGGGCGGGCGGGGCGTTCCCTCCAGTACGTACCTGCGGACGCGCGGACGCTGGAGCCGCCGGGGGGATTGGACGAAATCATACCCGTAACGTCCCTTGACGCACAGGTGGTCCCCATTGACGGGCGCCTTCTCATTGGAGGCCGCGCGCAGGATGCGGCCGCCGGAGGCATCCTCCTTGATGTGGAGATCGAGCTGGCAGCCCACCCCGCAGTAAGGGCAGGTGGTGGAAACAACACGGTCGGGCGGCCCCAGCTTGACCGAGGCCTTATTGTCCAGCGCGCCGGTGGGACAGTGCGCCACGCAGGCCCCGCAGGACTCGCAGCGGGCCTGGAGCATGGTGGTATCGGCCCCGGCCACGATGCGCAGGTCGTAGCCGCGGTAGGCCTGGGTCCAGACGAAGCGTCCCTGCACCTCGGCGCAGGCGCGCACGCAGCGCGTACACATGATGCACTTGTTCTTGTCCACCCAGATGAAGGGGTTGGGATCGCTGTCAATGAGGCGGAAGGGCTCGCGGGCCATGGCGCTCTGCATATCGATCCCGTAGTACTTGACCCAGTAGGAGAACTGGGTATCCAGCTTGCTGTACCCGGCATCATAGAAGCGCACCAGCAGCAGCTCGAGGATCGTGCGGCGATAACGCGTGAGCGCCGGGCTCTCTGTCCGGACGATCATGCCGGGAGAGACCAGCATCGTACAGGCCGTGGCGGGAAGGCGCATGCCCTGGATATCCACCGAGCACAGGCGGCAGCCTCCATAGGGGGTCAGGTCCTTGTGATGGCAGAGCGTGGGGATGATGATCCCTGCCTGCGCCGCCGCCTCGAGCACGGTCGTGTTTTCGGGGACTTCCAGGCTTTGACCATTGATCGTCAGACTGATCACGGCATATTCTCCTTAATCCGGGCTGAGGCGCCTAAGCCGCGGGCTCCATCTCCGGCACGGGAGCAGCGATCCTGCACACGCCCACCGGGCAGATGTGCCCGGTGATGTGCATTTCCACTTCCTGGCGGAAGTATTTGAGGATATCCAGCAGTGCGACGGAGGCGGTCTGGCCGAGGCCGCAGTTGGAGACCTCAGACATGGCTTCCGATATCTTCTGCATCTGTTCCAGGTCGGAGAGGGAGCCCCGGCCTTCGGAGATCTGGCTGACGATCTCATACAGGCGCAGCGTCCCGATCCGGCAGGGGGTGCATTTGCCGCAGCACTCGTTGCGGAAGAAGCGTAGGATCACCTTCGCCAGGTCCACCACGCAGGTGTCCTCATCGCAGACCAGCAGCGCGCCCGAGCCCAGGGAAACGCCCGCATTGCGGAACGAATCGAAATCCATGGGCGTATCCTGGAGGCTGGCCGGGGCGATGGTCCCGCTGGAGCCGCCGGTCTGCACCAGCTTCAAAGGCTTGCCATCCTTCATCCCTTTGCCGTAGATATCGATGACCTCGCGCAGGGTGATGCCCATCGGCACTTCGACCAGGCCGGTGAAATTCACATTGCCCAGGATGGTATAGACCTTGGTCCCGGTGCTCTTGGGTGAACCCAGGTCGCGGTACCACATGGCGCCATTGCGCAGGATGGGAGGGACGTTCGCAAGGGTCTCGACGTTATTGACCACGGTCGGTTTGCCGAACAGCCCGTAGGTGGTGGGATACGGCGGGCGGGCACGCGGCATGCCCCGCTTGCCCTCCAGGGACTCGATCAGGGCCGTCTCCTCGCCGCAGATGTACGCTCCAGCCCCGGCGTGGGGATGGATGTGAAAGCTGAACTCCGTGCCGAAGATATGGTCCCCCAACAGGCCCTTCGCCTCCGCCTGCCGGATGGCGGTCTCGATGCGGCGGTAGGCCAGCGGGTATTCGCCCCGGATATATATGAAGCCTTCGTGCGCACCGATGGCGTAGCCTGCGATGGTCATGGCTTCCAGGATGCTGAACGGGTCGCCCTCGATGATCAGGCGGTCCTTGAAGGTGCCGGGCTCGCTCTCGTCGGCATTACAGATCACGTACTTGGGGCTGCCCGGCGTGCTGGCCACGAAACTCCACTTGCGCCCGGTAGGGAAGCCGGCCCCGCCGCGTCCCTGCAGGCCGGATTTCTCCACTTCGGCGATCACCCCGGCGGGCGTCATGCTTGTCAGGGCCTTGCCGAGCGCCTGGTAGCCATCATAAAGGATGTAGTCCTCCAGGCTTTCCGGGTTGACGATGCCGGCCCGCTCCAGGACGACGCGTTTTTGAACCGGCAGCGCGCCGCGCCGGCCGCGCATCCAGGCGATCTCGGGCACCATCTCATGCATCATCGCCAGCAGGTGCGGGACGATGTTCCCCTTATAGAGGTGCTCCTCCACAATGAGGTGCACATCCTCGGGCTTGACGGGGGCATAGACCGCCGCATCCGGGTAGACGATCACGAGGGGCAGGTCCTCCCGGAAGCCGACATCCTGGATGGTGGTCACGGCGATCTGGTCGGACAGGCCGAAATTCTCGATCTCCTCCAGCAGGGTGTGGAAGACCTTCTCGGCGCCGCGCTCCAGGCTCGCAGGGTCCACAGAAACCAGCACCATTGAACGGATCACTTTCATGCTTCACCTCATCACAGGCCGGCCGCGGCCGTCATTCGTAGCGCGCCAGGATCCCGCCCACCTGCCCCGGCGTGACATTGCCATAGATGTCGTCATCCACCAGGAAGACCGGCCCCACACCGCAGACGCCCAGGCAGCTGGTCATCAACAGGGTCCACTTCATATCGCCGCTGGTCTCACCCGGTTTGAGGCCCAGCTCCTGCTGGAGGGTTTCGATCACCTGGCGCCCGCCCATGACGTGGCAGGGGGCGCTCTCGCAGAAGCGGATGATATGCCGGCCCAGCGGCTTGAGGGAGAACAGCTCGTAGAAGCTCGCCGCGGAATACAGGTGGCTGTCGGCCAGGAAGACACCCTCCTGGGGGACATGGATGTGCCGGCGGATCTCGGGCAGGACCGCGGCAGGGATGTACCCCAGGGCGCGGTTGATCTCGCTCAGGATGGGGATGATCGAGTCGCGCCGGGCGCCGTGCTTTTCGATCGCCTCACTGACCAGGGCCGTGATATCCATTTCTTTTGCTTCGCCGTCCATGGCATCTCCGTGCTTGCAGCCTAGAGGGTGGGGAAGGGCGTGGTGTCGATCACCAGCTCATCCACGATCTTCCCGCCGAGGATGTGCTCATGCAGGATGCGGTCGGCCGCCTCGGCGGTCACCCGGCCGTAGGTGACCCTGGGTTCCGCGCCAACGGTGACCTCCACGATGGGCTCATGCCGGCACAGGCCGATGCATCCGGTGGGTGAGACGGTGATGTTCTTGAGCTTCAGCTCGCGGCTGTGCTCCTGGAGCACGCGCAGGATCTCTGTGGCGCCCGCCGCAATCCCGCAGGTACCCAGGCCCACGGTGATGTGGGTCCCGGCCTCCTGCGCCTGATGCTGGCGCGCCTCCAGGATCTGCTGGCGGTATTTCTCAAGATCCTCGAGCGACCCGATGGTTTGGTTGGTTTTATCCATATCACTTATCTCCGGGAACCTGCAATTCTTCCCAGGCAAAGCTGCCCAGCTTGAGACGCTCGTAGACCCGCTCCACGGCCTGCCGGACCTCCACCGAGGGCGGAACCCCGAAGCTCACCAGGCGGGGCTGGATGCCCAGCAGGCTCACCCGGGGGACAAATTCCCTGAGCGACTCGACCAGATACGACAGGGGCAGGGTGTGGGTGGACATCAGGAAGGGGTCCTCGAGCTGCTCGGCCGGTATCAGGCGCACCTCGCCCGCCTCCAGGTCCATATCGGCGCAGTCGATCACCAGCACCTCATCGGGAGCCAGCTCACGCAGGCGATAAATAAGGTTTTCGGGCGCCGCGCCGCCGTCCACCAGCCCCCAGCCGGGGATGGGGGAGGCCTCCAGCCTGCGGGCCAGGAGCGCACCAGCCGCATCATCACCCATCATCGAGTTCCCCACGGTGAACACCAGCCTGGTTGTCATGAGACCTTTCTTGCCATCATGTACAGGGCCGGCTCACGCAGCATGGCCTGGAGCGAGCGCAGCAGGGCGGCCTGCCAGTCCGCCTCCGTGCCCTCCGCCTGCAAGGCGGCAGGGACGAGCAGGCTGAGGAGGTCGGCGGCATGGCTGTGATTGATCTCGATCTCGCCCCACTTCAGCAGGCCCTCCAGCTTCTGGCGGCCCTTGCCCTCGGGCAAGCCCTCCAGCCAGAGGCGAAACTCTTCCAGGGGCAGCTCAAAGAGAGGCTGGAAGCAGTCCATCACGCCCACATGGTGGCCGATCGACAGCGAATAGTAGATGACCTGGCGCGGCTCCTCAGGGACGGCCTCCTCGGTGTTGACGAACTTGTGCGTGAGCTGAAAAAATATGATCTTCTCTTCCATCTCATCCTTCGGTGAGGTAGTTCTGGTGGATCTCGTCCAGGCGGGTCATGATCTCGGCCAGGCGGGGGTCCGCCTGCCCATCCAGGTATTCCTGCAGGCAGCGCTGGAGCATATGGGGATCGGTCTCAACCAGGCCCAGGAAGACATCCGCGATCTGCCGGCCGCGCCAGTACCCGGCCATGCGCCGGGCTTCCCGCTCGATCTCCACACGCAGGGCGGCCGGGACATCCGGGTGCTTCAGGGGGGCGCGCTCGTCCTCGGCCTCCACGTGATGGGAGGCCTTCAGCTTCTGCCCGAGCAGCCCAAGCGCCATCGCAAAGCCGTAGATGGTCGCGCCGGGGGTGGGCGGGCAGCCGGGGATGTACACGTCAATGGGGATGAACTTGTCGGCCCCGCCCCAAACGCAGTAGAGGTCATGGAAGATTCCGCCGGAACAGCCGCAGGCGCCGTAGGCCACGCAGATCTTCGGATCGGGCGCGGCATGATAGGCGCGCATGGCCGGCACGCGCATGGAGCGGGTCATCGAGCCAGTGTACACGAGCACGTCCGCGTGGCGGGGGGAGGAGACCACCTTGATCCCGAAGCGCTCCACATCGAAGAGCGGCGTGATGGAGGCGAAGATCTCGATCTCGCAGCCGTTGCAGCCGCCGCAGTCCACGCGGTACACATAGACCGAACGGGCAATGTCCTTGAGCAGGGCACCCTTCAGCGCCGCGACCTGCGGGTCAGGCCTGATCGCAAAGCGGCTTTCTGCGGCCAGTTTTTCAGCGCTGGTCTTTTCGACGATCATCCGGCCTCCTCCTGGTGCAGGGCGATCACCCTGGGCGCATCATGGCTGCGCTTGCACTGCGGGCAAAGCTTGAGCAGCTCCAGCGCGACCGCCAGCTCCTGCATTTCCATCCCGCTCTGCTCCAGGATGGCCGCAACATATTCCAGTTCCTTGCGGGAGGCGAACAGGCTCCCGCAGCCCGGGCAGACCGCCAGGCGGTAATCGGCGCGCTCGTAGAGGTCCTCCTTGTTCATCACCGCCAGCTCGAAATCCGGGCTGAGGGTGATGGCGCCGGTGGGGCAGACCTCCTCGCAGCGCCCGCAGTAGATGCAGCGGCCCATGAACAGGCCCCAGGTGGTGACCCCCTTCTCCAGGTCGGTGGACATGTTCAGGGCATTGGGCGGGCAGGCCAGGGCGCAGGCTGCACAGGCGATGCAGCGTTCCGGGTCGTGGTGGGGCTTGCCCCTGAAGCCCGGCATCTGCTCCAACGGCTGGAACGGGTAGGCCAGCGTGGCCTCGCCCGTCTTCAGGACTTCCTTGAAAAGTTTCAACATGCGCCAGTCTCCTTTGATCCGCCCGAGGGCAGCCGTTCACTTCAGCGGCGAATCCTTGCGCTCAATGCAGTAGCGTTCCATCTCCTTGTAGGGGATGATGGTGGCCTTCTTCTTGCGGACATCCACCACCGTGACCCGCTCGGTGCACGAGTAGCAGGGATCGATGCTGGCCACGATCAGGGCCGCATCCGAGATGGTGTTGCCGCGCAGCATGTAGCGCAGGGAGGGCCAGTTGTTATAACTGGAGGCCCGGCATTTCCAGCGATAGATCTTCTGGTTGTCGCCCAGCATGCTCCAGTGGATGTCCTCGCCGCGCGGCGCCTCCACATAGCCCAGCGCGTAGGAATAGGGCTTGTAGGCGAAGCCCTCGGTCAGCACCGGACCGGGAGGCATCTCCTCCAGGCAGCGCTCCACCACCGAAACGGACTCGAAAAACTCCTCGGCGCGGATCAGGGTGCGCGCCAGCACATCACAGCCGTCCTTGGCGACCACCGTCCAGGGCACGCGGTCATAGGCGCAGTAGGGATGGATGACGCGGATATCGCGCGCAAAGCCGGAGCCCCGGAGGGTGGGACCGACAGGGCTGTAATCGCGCGCCACCTTGGTCTCCAGCCGGCCGATGTTCTGGGTTCGCTGGACGATATTGGGCGTATCCAGGAACATGCCGACCAGGTCCGTCACCTCGCTGCGCAGCTCCTTGAGCAGCTGAAGGGTGAGGTTCCGCTGCTCCTTGAGGATGTCGCGGCGCACACCGCCGATCAGGTTGACGCCGTAGGTCTTGCGCGAGCCGGTCAGCATCTCGGCCATCTTCATGGCCTTCTCGCGCACGCGGAAGAAGTGCATGAAGCCGGTGTCGAAGCCCACAAAGTGACAGGCCAGCCCCAGGTTGAGCAGGTGGCTGTGCAGGCGCTCCACCTCCAGAAGAATGGTGCGGATGAACTGGGCCCGGGCGGGGACCTCGATCCCCAGGGCGCGCTCCACGGAGGTGCTGTAGGCCACATTGTGGGCATACCCGCAGATGCCGCAGATGCGGTCGGCGAGGAAGGTCACCTGGTCATAGTTAAGGCGGCTTTCGGCCAGTTTCTCCATGCCGCGGTGCACATAGAAGAGGCGGTAATCGGCGTCCACAATGGTCTCGCCGTCCACATACAGCCGGAAGTGGCCGGGCTCATCGGAGGTGATGTGCAGAGGCCCCAGGGGCACCTGGACGATCCCCTCGCCCTCCACGTGGATGAAGTCGTAGTTCTCCTCCTCGGTGACCGGCTCGGGGCGGAAGCGGTAATCCATCGTATCCTTGCGCAGGGGATAGAGACCCTCCGGCCAGTCATCAGGGAGCACCAGGCGGCGCTCATCCGGCAGGCCGACCGGCTGCAGACCGAACATGTCGCGGACCTCGCGCTCATACCAGATCGCGGCCGGGACCCTGGGCGTGACCGAAGGGAACTCCGGCTGGTGCGGCGGGATCTGGGCGCGCACGACCACGTAGGCCTTCTCAGGGGCGGGATCATCCGCGGCCCCCTCCACAGAAAGGATGTAGTAAATGGCGAACTGGCCGTTCAGCGGGCGCTCGTCATTGGCCGCCACCGAGGCCAGCCAGCCGCCCTGGTCATAATAAAGGGTTTCCACCACCTCGGGCAGGCGGTTGAGAGGCACCGTCACCGTGACCTGATCGGGGGCCTGCCAGGCTTCCTCCAGGATCGCCCCGCCGAAGCGGGCCCGCAGGGCTTCCACGTATTTTCCGCCAGTGCGGGTCTGTTCTTGCATAAGAAGGGTCATGGTCGGCGCTCCTATCGCAGAAGATGTGCCAGGGAGGAAAGGAAGTTCCCGGAGTCGAAGAGGACCACCTGGACCTCCGGATTCCCGTCCAGCACCAGGCCGCTGGCACGGTTGAGCAGGGTGATCAACTGGGGAGGCATGTACAGGCCGAGCAGGAGGATCATGAGGATCAGCAGCGCGCCGGGCAGGAGCGTGAGCCAGCCGCCCTCGCCGCGGGGCGTTTCACCCGGCCCCTCGCCGAAGAGCGCCGCCGCGATGACGCGGAAGAAAGCCGCAAAGATCACTGTCAACAGCAGCAGGCAGAGGACCATCAGCCACACGTGGCCCGCCCCGAGACCGGTCGTGATGATGAGGAACTTGCTGATGAAGATGTTGAAGGGCGGCATGCCCACCAGGGCCAGCGCACCCACCGTGAGCAGCACACCGCTGGCCGGGATCACCCGCAGCATGCCCCGGACCTGGTCCAGGCTGCGGGAATGGTATTTCATCAGGATATTGCCGGTCGTGCAGAACATGAGGGACTTGACCAGGCTGTGATTGATGGCCTGCAGCAGGCCGGCAATGACTCCCACCGGCCCTCCCAGCCCGAAGGCCAGGACGACCAGCCCGATGTTCTCCATGCTGGAATACGCCAGCAAGCGCTTGATATCCCGCTGGACATACATAAAGAAGGCCGCCGCGCCCACAGAGAGGATGCCAAAGATCAGGTACAGCGTCTGGGTAAAGGAGCTGCCCAGCACCAGGTTGGTGATGGTCCCAAAGCGGAAGACGACCACCAGAGCGCAGTTCAGCAGGACGCCCGAAAGCAGGGCGCTGATGGGGCTGGGCGCTTCGCTATGGGCATCCGGCAGCCAGGCGTGCATGGGGAACAGGCCGGCCTTGGTCCCGTAGCCGACCAGCACGAAGACAAAAGCCATCTTGATCAGGGTCGGGTCCAGGGCCGCGGCATTCTTGACGATCTCGGTCCACAGCACTGCACTGCCGGGGACCTGCATCACATTGAAGGCATCCGAATAGACCAGCACCGTGCCGTACAAGCCGAAGGCCACCCCCACCGTGCAGATGATGACGTATTTCCAGGCCGCCTCCAGCGAGGCGCGATGCCCGTAGATGCCGACCAGGAACGTGGAACCGAGCGTGGTGGCTTCCACGGCCACCCACATCATGATGATATTGTTGGCGGTGACGACCAGCAGCATGGTGAACAGGAACAGGTTGAACAGCCCATAATAGGTGCTCAGCTTGTTGTCGTCAAATTCGCCGCTCTCCAGGTCATGGCGGGTGTAGCCGATCGAATACAGCCCCACCAGGAACCCCACCACACCGATGATGAGCAGGAAAATGGCGCCCAGCTCATCCACGTGCAGCCAATCGCGCAGGGCAAAGATGGGACCGCCGACGATCACATCCCTGACGGTCAGGAAAGCCGTGCCCAGCACCAGGGTCACGCTCACCAGGTGGGCGATATGGATGATGACCCGGCTGGAGGGACCCAGCCAGCGGGCGGCAAAGGCGATCAGGGAAAAGATCAGGGGGATGAGCAACAGCCAGGTCAGGTAGGCGGTTTGCATCATGCACTCATCCTTTCAGCGTGCTCAGGTCGCTGGTATCGAGCGTGTGCAGGTTCTTGTGGATCTGATAGCCGAGCACCACCATGATGACCACGCCGAAGACCGCATCGGTGGCAATGCCGATCTCGACCAACTCGGGGGCGTTGTAGGCCAGCAGGGCCAGCGTGAGATGCGAGCCGTTCTCCATCAGGCAGAAGCCCAGGAGCTGCTTGAACAGGTTGCGCTGGGTCAGGATGCACAGCTCGCCGAAGAAGAAGTGCGCCATCGAGACCGCCAGGGCGGGCTTGTAGGGCTCGGCGGCCTTCAGCTGGATCTGGTTGACGACCAGGAATGAGACGGTCACCGCCATGGCGGCCAGCAGGAAGGAGACCGTGGTGCCCATGCGATTGCGCGGATTCTCAGGGTCTCCCACGCGCGAGAGGGCGCCGTACAGGATCCATGGGACGAGGACCACCTTGGTCACGAAGGCGCTGGCCGCCCAGAGATAGAGCTGTTCGGCGTGGGTGGCATAGGCCAGCACAATGAAGATCCCCACCAGCACCATGGATTGCAGGCTGTACATCAGGGCCGACCAGCGCGGGTGCTTGACCTCGATGACCAGCAGCGAGGTCAGGATCAACAGACCGGCCAGGCTATTTACCAGGGTCACGCTCGACATACCTGCCTCCTACGCCATCCAGGCGGCGGCAAACACGCCGGAGACCAGCGTGAGCACCGCCAGGGTGAGAAGCACGAACTGCATCGGGAGCGCCAGCGGCGTGGCCGCCGCCACCTCGGGAGAGGGCTCCCCATCCACGGCCGCCCCGAAGACCCAGAACAGCCAGGCGAAGCTCCCCACCGTTTCCAGCACGGCGATCACCATCAGCACCATCAGGAAGGGATTGCTCTTCGCCGCGCTGAAGCCTCCCGCCAGGATGGTGAACTTGCTGAAGAATCCGTTGAAGGGCGGCACGCCGCTGACGGCCAGCATGGCGAACGCAAAACAGATCCCCAGCAGCGGCATCTTGTGCATGATGCCCTTGAGGGAGGGAAGCATCTTGGTCCCGGCGGTGTAGCTCAAGGCGCCGGCCACCAGGAAGAAGAGGCTCTTCGCAAAGGCGTGGTTGAAGATGTGGGCAACCGCCCCGTCGAAGGCCATCTGCGAGCCGAAGACGGAGAGCGAGAGCGCCAGGAAGATATAGGAAAGCTGAGTGATGGTCGAATACGCCAGCAGCCGCTTAAGGTCCTTTTGCGGGAAGTACATCGCAAACCCGTACAGCATGGTGATGACCGCCATCACCGCGCCCAGCGTGCCGATCACGGGAGGGACGCTCCCTGCCGAGACCAGGGCGCGGGCAAAGATGTACACGCCCACCTTGACCATCGAAGCCGCGTGCAGGTAGGCGCTGATGGGGGTCGGCGCGACCATCGCGTCGGGCAGCCAGAAATGGAAGGGGAGCTGCGCGGATTTTCCCCAGGCGGCGACCAGGATGCCGGCGAAGATGATGGTCTTGGCGTTGTCGCCCAGGTCCGCGAGGGCCGCAAGATTGAAGCCTCCGCTCATGCCGAAGAAGACCGCGGTGGCGAGGTACAGTCCCAGCGAGGCCACCTGGGTGGTGATGATGGCTTTCATGGCCGAGCGGCGGGCTTTGGCGTCCTCGTAGTATCCGATCAGCCCCCAGGAGCACACGCCGGTCAGCTCGAAGAAGGCCAGCATCCCCAGCATCGTGGAGGAATAGACCAGGCCCGCCATCGAGCCGATGAACAGCAGCAGGAAGAAGTAGTAGCGGCGCTTGATCTCATGCTCGGCATGCTCGCGGTTCTGCTCACTCAGGTAGCCGGTGGAGTACACCACGATCAGGAAGCCCACCAGGATGACGGCCATGCCGATCAGCGCGCTGAGCTTGTCGACCGTGACGCCGAACACCGCCAGCCTGCCGAGGGAAAGCAGGTCAGTGGTGGAGGCCACCCGGCCCTGCAGGCCCAGGTCGATGAGGACGAGCAGGCTGCACAGGAATGCCAGGAAGGCCGTCACCTGGCTGAAAAGCTTGATCCAGCCGCGCGGGATGATCAGCGTGAGGACGCCCCCCAGGAAGGGGATCAACACAGCGGCGAGCACCAGAAGCACCGATGAGACCATGCCTTGTTCCTCCTCGCCTACACGTTGGCCAGATAGAACACGAAGGACAGGACCGCGGCGGCCAGCGCGGCCCAGGTGACCGAGGAGGCCTTGACGAAGCGGACGCGCGCCATGGCATTCTCGAACAGGGCGACCACAAAATAGAAGAACAGCAGTTTCAGGAAGAACAGGGCCGCGGCCCCGAGGATGGAGACCAGGGAGGCCGTGCCGGAGAGGGCGGCCAGGCCGTTCCCAAAGGGCAGGAAGACCGCCAGGAAGAGCGCCACCAGGACCACCTGCTTGAGGTACAGCCCCCATTTCATCAGCGCCAGCGAGCGGCCCGAGAACTCGGTCAGCGGACCCTCCTGCAGCTCCTGCTCGGCCTCGCCCAGGTCAAAGGGCAGCTTGCCCATCTCCACGAAAGCCGCAAAGGCAAAGGCCAGCATGCCCAGCCAGACGGAGGTGTAATAGGGGATCTGCCCTCCGGCCACCTGGGCGCTGATCTCCCCCAGGCGGGTGGAACGCGCCAGCAACGCCATCACGAACAGCACCAGCAGCATGACCGGCTCGACCAGCGCAGAGATCAAGAGCTCGCGGCGCGCGCCGGTGCCACCGAAGTTGCTGCCGGTCTCGAGGCCGGAGAGCGAGAAGAAGAAGCGTCCCAGGGCATAGAGATAGACGACCAGGATCAGGTCTCCGGCCCAGCCGAACGGTGAGCGCACACTGAAGACCGGCAGGATAGCCGCGATCAACAGCATGCAGGCCATCACGATATAGGGCGTAAAGCGGAACACCCAACCCGCCTGCTCCGGGATCACTTCCTGGCGCTTCATCAGCTTCGCCAGGTCGCGATAGTTCTGCCAGATGCTGGGCCCCTTGCGGCTGTGCATCTTGGCGCGCAGCACGCGGGAGAACCCCGAGAACAACGGGGCCGCCAGCAGCAGGAGGAGGGCCTGAAACAAACCGAGGGCGATCATTCCAGCGGAGATCATGGCAGCTCCCTATCTGAAGATCACGATCAACAGGACGGCCAGCGTGACGATGATATACAGGCAGTACATGCGGATATCGCCCATCTGCAGCCTCTGGATGCTGTGCCCCAGCACATCCATCAGGCGCGTGGTGGGCTCCCGGATGTACTGTTCAAGAACCGGTTCGGCCCGGGCAATGCCCTTCAACCAGCCCTCCGACCAGTTCGCGATAGCCTGCAAAGGTTTCATGGCGGCCGCCCGCACACCGTAGATGCCGCGGAATGCCAGCCCGACCGGCTGATCGAAACTGCTGGCAGACACCGCCATCCCGGGGGAATAGGCATAGCCGCAGTTCCAGGGGTCTTTGACCGTTCGCGAGCCGGCTTTCCGCCCGCCGTATATCGCAACCACGATCCACGGCACGAGCAGGAAACCCAACAGCAGCACAGCGATCAGGGGAGGCGAGAGAAGCGCCTGTCCCGGGTTATTGGGGTGGACCCAGACGCCCATCGCCGGGGCCGAAGCTGAAAGCCCGAAGGTCGCGTCAGTCACCTGCGCGAGCCAGGGGATGATCCAGGGGGCGCCCACCCCGAGCAGGATGCAGCCGATGCCGAGGATGGACATCCCGCCGAGCATGCCGCCCGGGGCCTCTGCGGCCGAGTCTGCGAGGGGCGTGCGGGGCGGGCCGCTGAAGGCGCTGCCGTAGGTTTTGATGGCGGCCATGGCGGCCAGCGTGCCGGCCAAGGCAAGCAGGCCCGCAGCGAGGGGCAGGATGGCGCGCATGGCAAAATCCTGCTCCAGGCTGCCGGTGAAGAGCGCCTGGTAGGTGAACCATTCGCTCACAAAACCGTTAAGCGGCGGAATGGCGGAGACCGCCAGCGCCCCGACCAGAAAGGCCAGCCCGGTCCAGGGCATGCGTTTGGCGAGGCCGCCCATCTCATTAAGGTTCCCGGTCTGCACCTGCGATTCGATCGAGCCGGCGCCCAGGAAGAGCAGACCCTTAAAGAAGGAGTGATTCAGAGAGTGGTAGAGGGCGGCCAGGAACCCGAGCAAAGCGACCTGTGGGGAGCCCGCCGCCAGGCCGCACATCCCCACACCAATGCCGATCAGAATGATGCCCACGTTCTCGATGCTCGAATAGGCCAGCACCCGTTTGAGCCGCCGCTCGGAAAGCGCAAAGAGAGCGCCCAGCCCCGCAGAGGCAGCCCCCAGGAGCAGCACCAGCATGCCCCACCACAGGACCCCGCTTCCCAGCAGGTCCACACAGAAGCGCAGGATGCCGTAGATGGCGGTCTTCTTCATTACGGTCGACATGAGGGCGGAGGCGGGTGAAGGCGCGGCTTCGTAAGCGGGGGGCATCCACATATGCAGAGGCACCATCCCGGCCTTGGCGCCGAACCCCACAAAGGTCAGCAGGAAGACCAGGCTGCGCAGGGGCAAGCCAAGCTGAGCGGTGCGCAGCGCGGCAAAATCGAAGCTGCCGGTATTGATGAAGAACAGCAGGATCGCGAGCATGATAAGGGCGCCGCCCGCATGCGCGATCAGCATGTATAAATACCCGGCGCGCACGGCCATCTCCCGGCGGCTTTCGAACACCACCAGGAAATAGGAGACCAGCGTCATCAGCTCCCAGAACAGCAGGAAATAGAAGGTGTTGGTGATCGTCACCACCAGGAGCATGGAGGCGGTGAACAGGTTCATCAGGAAGCCCAGCAGCCCGTAACGCTGGTCTGCATGGTTGAGCCTGAAGGAGAGGCTGTACAGGCTGACCGCAAAGCTCACCAGGCAGATCATGGCCGCCATCAGGGTGGAAAGACTGTCCATCTCGAAGGCGAACTCACCGAAGGGCAGCAGCGCCGGGAGGCTGACATGGCCCGGGTTTCCCATCACGGCCGCGCCCACCGCCCCGAGACCGAAGAGCGAGCCGGCCAGCCCGGCCAGGCCCGCCGTCCCGCGAGCCGCGGAGGGGTACCGGGACAGCAGCAGTGAGACGAGGGCGCCCCCTCCGAACACTGCGACGGAAAGCATCAGAAGCTGGCTTGCATCCATGCTGTTTCCTCTTCTGCAGGGGCCGGCGCCCCTGCCCGCTACGATTCGATTTCCTTCGGACCGGCCGCTGTTTTGATTTGCTCAATAAATTCCAGGGGATCGCGAGAGGTCCCATCCACCAGCCGCAGCGCCTTGTGCGGGCAGGCGATCACGCAGGCCGGGCCTGTGCTGCTGAACCAGCACAGGTCGCATTTGACGGCCACGGTCTTTTGCCCGATGTTGAAGTTGAGGAGCGAAAGCCTCTCCTCCAGGGCGAACTCGCGCAGGTACATGGGATCTGTTTCATAGGGCGTATTGACGTAGGTATATTGCCCCACATTGAATTCAAACTTGGGGACCGGCGTCCCACCGGGGATGATGGCGCCGAAAGGACAGGCGATGGCGCACATCTTGCACCCGATGCACAGGCTCTCATTCAGGGCCACGGAATCCCTGCGAATGGTGATCGCCTTCACCGGGCAGACGGCCGCGCAGGCTGGAAACTCACAATGCCGGCACTGCACCGGCATCGTCCCCTCCGGACTGTGAATAATGTAGAGCCTGGGGTAGGCCTGCAAGCCGGCAGCGCGATGGGTCTCGACGCAGCCAGCCACACAGGCATAACAGCCGATGCAGCGTCTGGAATCAGCCAGCACAAAACGGTTCACATTGCCTCCTATGCAGAAGGTCGGCCATGACGCCCGAGGCGATGGCTTACAGGTACTTGTGCTTTACGCGTTGCAGGCTGTACGGATAAAGATTCAAATTATTTTGTGATTTTTTTCACATTCTTGATTATTTTATTGTAATATCCGGCAAAAGTCAACTTAAAACTTAGAGGCTGAACGCAGGCAAGGGGAATCCCCCACTCCATCGCGGGGGGCTTCCCGTGAATCCATTCCATTACCCCTAAGCACAGCGCAGGAATATCCAGAATTGCGATGCTCCCCCATGAATATTATAGTGACATTGTTCGCAAGATTCAACCTACACATCCGGAGGTATTCATGTTGTCGTGGTCCATCTTATTCCTGGTCATTGCCCTGATCGCGGCCCTGCTTGGCTTCAGCGGCCTGGCAGGCGCGGCCGCCGGGATCGCCAAGCTGCTGTTCGGCATTTTCCTGGTGATCTTCCTGGTCTCGGTGCTGTTCGGAAGGCGCGTCGTCTAGAGGCGGCATCCCTCTTTTGAACTTCTCCGGAAGGGTAACTGGCAACCCTTCCCCCGCAGCCGGCAAGGGACCGCCCCGACCCGGCTGCGTTTGGCTACCAGCCAGCCCATGCAGGAGAAAAATTCATTGACGCAGATATTCGCCCTGATCAGGGATACATTCAAGGAATGGAAGGAAGACAACGCCGCGCGGCTGGCAGCCGCGCTGGCGTACTATACGACCTTTTCGCTGGCCCCGCTTCTGGTGCTTGTCATCGCCGTCGCCGGCCTGCTGGGAGGCAGGGAAGCCGCGCAGAACCAGGTCATGGGGCAGGTGCGTGAACTGATCGGCCTCCAAGGCAGTGAATTCGTGCAGTCCATGATCGAGAGCGCCAGCCGACCGGCCACCGGCCTCCTGGCAACCGCCATTGGCACGGTGACCCTGCTCTTCGGCGCACTGGGAGCCTTCGGGGAACTTCAGAACGCGTTGAACACCATCTGGGATGTAAAGCCGAAACCGGTGCACGGCCTCTGGGAGGGGATCCGACGCTACCTCACCAGCCGCCTGCTCTCCTTTGCGGTGGTGGTCGGCGTGGGATTTCTCCTGCTGGCCTCCCTGGTGGTCAGCGCGGGCCTAAGCTCGCTGGGGCAGTACCTGGGCGGCCTCAACCTGTTCGCGGAGTTCTGGCTGCAGGTCATTAACCTGATCATCTCGTTCGCAGTGGTGACCCTGCTCTTCATGCTGATCTTCAAATTTCTACCCGAGGTGAAGATCGGCTGGAAAGATGTGGCACTGGGCGCGGCGGTCACGTCGGTGCTGTTCAACCTGGGCAAATCCCTGATCGGCCTGTACCTGGGGCGCAGCTCCGTGGGGACCACTTTTGGAGCCGCGGGGTCGCTCGCAATCCTGTTGATCTGGATCTATTACTCCGCCCAGATCCTGTTCCTAGGTGCGGAGTTCACGCAGGTCTATACGAAATACAAGAGGGGACGGTTGAAGCCCGGTCCCAATTCCGAACGGATGCAGGGCCGGCCTTGAAACAATTCGTGTCCTTGTTCGTTCCTTTACAGGGAGGGTTCACGGGCGAGCCGCCCGGAGTCGCTGATCTCAGGGAATTCCCTGTGGAAGAAGCGGTTACTTCCCCCATTGTGCCTCCCATTGAGGCTGGATAAGATTAAACGCAATTACCAACCAATACCCGAACAGGAGATATATCTAATGGCTGCGAAAGTTCAGAACCTTGAAGAATTATATGTGGACCTCTTGAAGGACCTTTACAGCGCCGAGAACCAGCTCATCAAGGCCCTGCCCAAAATGGCGAAGGCGGCCAATTCCGATGAGCTTCGCCAGGGATTCGAAGAGCACCTGAGGCAAACCGAGGGCCAGGCCCGCCGGATCGAGCAGATCTTCGAAGCCCGGGGAGAGGGCTCGCCGCGCGGAAAGAAATGCGTGGGCATGGAGGGCTTGATCGAGGAAGGGAAAGAGGTCATGAAGGAAGCCTCCCCCTCCAGCGCCCTGGACGCCGGGTTGATCGCAGCGGCGCAGAAGGTGGAGCATTACGAGATCTCAGGTTATGGGACGGCGCATACATGGGCCCAGAGACTCGGATATCCGGATGCGGCCAGGCTGCTGAAGGAGACCCTGGATGAGGAATCCAGGACCGATGAGAAGCTGACCCGCCTCGCCGAGAGCCACATTAACCGGGCGGCACAATAACCGGCGGTCCCACATCAGACCGGATGTACCGGGAGCGGCACGCCGGCGACCTTCACCCCCGGCGTGCCGCTTATTCTCCCAAATAAGGTATAATCAGGCTTATTAATTGCCTTTGTCTGGGGGATGCATACTGACCGCCGGTCACAAAGAATATTTTGAATCATTCCCGGATGGCTGGTTCCCATCCGCGGCTGCGTGTTCAAAACCTTCCCCGGGGGGACTGGCTTTTGAGTCATTTTTACTATTGAAAGGAACCACTTAAGTATGAAGCCCGATCACGGCAAGAGTTCAAGAAAGATCGCATTCCTGGGGAATTATCTTCCGCGCCAGTGTGGGATCGCCACCTTTACCACCCACCTGTGCGAGAGCATGGCGGCGGAATTTCCGCTTTCCGAGTGCATCACCCTGGCCATGAACGACCGGCCGGAGGGATACGACTACCCGGAGCGGGTCCGCTTCGAGCTGCTCCAGGAGGACCTGGCCGGCTACGAGCGCGCCGCCGAATATCTAAATATGCAGGATTTGGATGTGGTCTGCCTGCAGCACGAATTCGGCATTTTCGGGGGACCGGCCGGAAGCCATATCCTGACCCTGGGGCGCCACCTCAAGGCCCCGCTCGTCACCACCCTGCATACCGTCCTCAACAACCCCAACCCGGAACAGCGCGCGGTGATGGCTGAACTGGGCCGCCTGTCCAGCCGCCTGGTGGTGATGAGCCAGCGGGCAGTCACGTTCCTGCGCGAGATCTACGGGGTGCCGGAGGAGAAGATCGATCTCATCCCGCACGGGATCCCGGACATCCCTTTTGCAGGGGCGGACCTGCTCAAGAAGAAATTCGGGTTGGAGGGAAAAAATGTCCTGCTCACCTTCGGGCTGCTCTCGCCCAACAAGGGGCTGGAATATGTCATCCAGGCCCTGCCTGCCATCCTGGAGCGATATCCCAACACGGTCTATGTGGCGCTGGGGGCGACCCACCCGCACGTCAAGGAGGAGCATGGGGAGGCCTACCGGGAATCGCTGGAACGCCTTGCCAGCGACCTGCACGTCGCAGACCATATCCGCTTCGAGGACCGCTTTGTGAGCCAGGAAGAGCTGGTGGACTTCATCGCAGCCACGGATATTTACATCACACCCTATCTCAACCCCGCGCAGATCGTCTCCGGGACACTGGCCTACACCATCGGGGCAGGAAAGCAGGTGATCTCCACGCCGTACTGGTATGCCGAGGAACTGCTGGCAGACGGGCGCGGCGTGCTGGTCCCCTTCCGCGATTCGAAGGCCATTTCGAACAGCGTGCTCGACCTGCTGAAGAATGAAGGCCTGGCCAATGCCATCCGCAGGCAGGCCTATATTTACGGCCGCAATATGACCTGGCCGAGGGTGGCCGAAAGATACATGGAAAGCTTCGAGAAAGCCCGGGCCGGGCGCTATATGGAACCCCGCACGCAGTGGGAACTTTCCCGCCAGCAGGAATCGCTTGGTTGGGCAGCGGAGCTGCCCCCGGTGAACCTGACCCACCTGCTGCGCATGACCGATTCGACCGGCATCCTGCAGCATGCCACCTTCGACCTGCCCAACTATGCCGAAGGCTACTGCACCGATGACAACGCGCGCGCCCTGATCCTGGCGCTTACGCTCGACCAGCTCAACAGCGACTATTTCATGAACACCCATTCCCTGGCCTCGCGCTACCTGGCTTTTCTGTGGTACGCGTTTAATGAGGACAAGGGACGCTTCCACAATTTCATGTCCTACGAGCGCCGCTGGCTGGACGTGACCGGTTCCGATGACAGCCACGGACGCGCCCTGTGGGCGCTGGGGGCGGTCCTGCGCAG
>CAZSPX010000003.1:29021-46231 GCA_964608885.1 uncultured Anaerolineaceae bacterium
CTGCTGTTGAGCGCGCGGCGGCGCTCCCACGAGGAGATGATGCAGATCGCCCTGGAATCGCTGCAATGGCTCGCAGACCAGCAGACCGGGGTCTTCGGCCAGTTCGCGCCGGTGGGCAGCAATGGCTTTTATCCCTACGGGGGCGAGAAGGCCCGCTTCGACCAGCAGCCCATCGAGGCAAGCGCGATGGTGCTGGCCTGCCTGGAGGCGTATCAGATCACCGGCGACGAGCAGTATAGCGCCCGGGCCCGCATGGCTTTCGAATGGTTCCTGGGACGCAACGATCTGGGCCTGCCCGTGATGGATGCCGGGACAGGCGGCTGCAATGACGGCCTGCACGTGGACCGCCTCAACCGCAACCAGGGCGCCGAGTCCACCCTCTCCTGGCTGATGGCCCTGACCGCCATGTACCAGGCAGAAAGCCCGATGCCGCTCAAAGAACAGGTCCGCCGCGACTATTCCCTGTTGTTCAACCGGAGGCCCACCTCCGAATAATCCACATGATTCCTGGAGAAACCATTGTGACCGTTCAAAAAATCGAATCCGCCCTCTTCCAGCGCCACCCCGACAACCCCCTCCTGAAGGCTTCAAACTGGCCCTACCGGGTGAACACGGTGTTCAATGCAGGCGCCACGCTTCTGGAGGATGGCACCACCCTGCTGCTCTGCCGCGTGGAAGACCTGCGCGGGATCTCGCACCTGTCCGCGGCCCGCTCGGCCAACGGCATCGACAACTGGGAGATCGACCCCGAGCCCACCCTGCCCCCCGACCCCGACAACCACCCGGACGAGGTCTGGGGCATCGAAGACCCCCGCATCACCTACGTACCAGAGCTGAAGAAGTACGCGGTCGCGTACACCTCCTATTCGCACAGCGGCCCGGGGGTCTCGATGGCTCTCACGGAGGACTTCCGCAGCTACGAGCGGCTGGGTGTGGTGATGTCGCCCGAGAACAAGGACGCCGCCCTGCTGCCCCACCGCATCAACGACATGTGGGGACTCATCCACCGCCCGGTGAGCGCCATCGGCGCGCACATGTGGATCTCGTATTCCCATGACCTCATCCACTGGGGCGATCACAAGCTCATGCTGGAGGCCCGCCGCGGACCGTGGTGGGATGCCAACAAGATCGGCCTGTGCGCCCCGCCCATCGAGACAGAGCGCGGCTGGCTCACCATCTATCACGGCGTGCGTGTGACCTGCGCAGGCTGCCTCTACCGGCTGGGACTGGCGCTGTTCGACCTGGAGCAGCCGAACGTCTGCCTGCTGCGCGGCGAGCCCTGGTTCTTCGGCCCGGAGGAGCCGTACGAGCGCTTCGGGGATGTCAACAACGTGGTCTTCCCCTGCGGGCTGGTGGTGGAACCGGATGGAGACACCATCCGGATGTATTACGGGGCGGCCGATTCCTGCGTGGCGCTTGCGACCGGGAGCCTGCAGGGCGTGATGGATTGGCTCGACACCCACGGCAAGCCCTTCCCGCCGCGCGGCCAGGAGCACCCTCTGTCCAACCTCGACCCGGGAGTCTGAGCGGCGCAGAGCCATGCAAACCCTTTCGTCTCCCGACCATCCCCGCCAGGGAGGAGAAGGCGGACCAGCCCCCGCAGCCTGGCGGCGCGCGGCCGTGATCGTCGCGCATCCCGATGATGAGGTCCTGTGGGCGGGCGGACTGATGCTATCCAACCCGGATTGCCAATGGTTCATCGCCACGCTCTGCCGGGGCTGCGACCCCGACCGCTCACCGCGGTTCTCGCGGATGCTCGAAAACCTCCAGGCCCGGGGCGTCATGGCTGACCTGGACGATGCCCCCGAACAGCTGCCTCTCGCCATCCCTTCCATCCAAAGCACCCTGCTCGAGCTGCTCCCCGAGCATACGTATGACCTGATCCTCACCCACGCGCCGGAGGGCGAATACACCCGCCACCGCCGCCATGAGGAGGTGAGCCGCGCCGTCGCCGGACTGTGGCTGGAGGGGCAACTGGTCTCACCCTGGCTGGGGATGTTCGCCTATGCGGACGGGCAGGGCCGGCACCTGCCCGAGGCGGTCAGCACGGCCCACCGGGTGCAGCTTCTCCCTGATGACATCCTTCAAAGGAAAGACCGGCTGATCCGGGAGATCTATGGGTTTGCTCCTGAAAGCTGGGAAGCGCGCACCTCGCCGCGCACGGAGGCTTTCTGGTTCTTTGATTCCCGGGCGGCCCTGGCGGCCTGGATGAAGGAGAAAGAAATCCATTGAGAGTCCTTCTCTTGTACGACTACCCGCCTCCACCAGGAGGCCTGGCTACACAGGGGGAACTGCTTCACCAGGGGCTGCACGAGATCGGCGTGGAGGTGCACGCGACCAACATCGAATCATTGACCGAAAAGGAATGGTATTACCGCTGGTTCCAACCGGACGTGGTCCTGGGAGTGGGCTACTGGGGAAAGACCCCGCAGATCATCCTGCATCCTCACCAGTTCGGTATGACAGCCGTCCCCTGGCTGGTGGCGGACGGATACATCGCCAATTACCAGGAGGTCCTGAACAGCCTGCCGCTGCTCCTCGTGACCTCCCGGTGGGTGAAGGAAGTGTATATACGCGACGGCATCCGCCCGGAGATCATCGAGGTGCTCCCGGTGGGATGCGATACGGATAAGTTCATCCCCCGCCCTGCCGATGACCCCAAGGTTGCGGCGGTGCGCGGGACCTTTGGAGTGGGATCGGATGAGCTGATGATCCTGACCGTGGGGGGAGACGCCGCATCCAAGGGCGGCCGCGAGGTCATGGAAGCCCTGGCCCAGCTGACCGCCTCCGAGAGCGGAGGCCGCGCCTGGAAATATATCTGCAAGGTCTGGCCGCAGGACCGCACCCGCAAGCAGAACGAGCTGGACCAGGCCCTGGCCGAGCAGCTCGGGATCAGCGCCCGGGTGGTCTATTCGATGGACCGCATCTCACGCGACCTGATGCCCTACCTCCTGGCGGCCTGTGACATCTACGCCGCGCCTTCGCGCCTGGAGGGGTTCGGGATGCCCCAGGTGGAGGCCGGCAGCTGCGGAAAGCCGGTGGTCAGCCTGGCGGCCATGGGAATGCTTGACACCCTGGTCCACAACGAGACCGCGCTGCTGGCCAGCGTGGGGGTGGAGAACCGCATCCACGAAACGACGGTTGGCCCCGAGTCGGGATTCCCGGAGGAACGACACATCACCTTCGATCCGCCCCGCATTGCGGACTACCGCGCGGATGTCAATGACCTGCGGCTCCACCTGGGCGCATTGATGCGCGATCCCGGGCTGCGCCGGAGGCTGGGGGAAGGCGGGCGCAAGCGCGTGGTCGAACATTTTGATTACCGCAGCGTCGCCCGACACTTTATTGAGATCATCACGCGCCGGCTGGAGGTGCATTGATGGAGGCGTTGAAAGCAGCAGCGCGGAAGGTGCTCCTCAATAACCTGCACGGGCCTTTTATGGGCCTGCCGCGCACGGCAGCCTGGGGCTATCCCGAGCCCTATACCCGCGATTGGATGATCTCAGCTCTGGGGATCCTCGTTTCAAATGACGAGGAACTGATCCAGGCCCTGCGCAGGGTGCTGAGTGCGCTGGCAGAGCGACAGTCGCGACTGGGGAACATCCCCTCGCTGGCCCATGACCCGCTGGACCGCGGGGCCAGCGATACGACCCCGCTCTTCCTGATCGCCCTGGCGCTGTTCCGCGCTGTGACCGGCGAGTCCCACTTCCTTGAGGAGGCCGCGGAGAAGTCGCTGACGTGGCTGGACTATCAAAGCCCGGATGACACCGGGCTGATCGCACAACAACCCACCAGCGACTGGCGGGATGAGCAATGGGTCTGGGGCTTTGGTCTCTACGTGAACAGCCTGGTCTATGCCGGCCTGTGCCTCCACGGGCGGGAGGAGCAAGCCGGAGCGCTGCGGACGCTGGTGAATGCGCCCGCAGCCCCCGGACAGATGGAAGGCCAGAGAGTGCATGAGGGGCTTTCCCTTGCTGACCGGCCTTATTACGCCCTGTATGCCTACAAGATCCATGACAGCGCGCGCTTTGATCTCCCGGGGAACAGCCTGGCGATCCTGTTCGGCCTGGCGGACCGGCCCCGCGCCGGGCAGATCATCGACTGGGTCGAAGACACTGTGCAGGAGATGCAGGCAAGAGGCCAGCTGGCCTGTGACCTGCCTCCCTGCCTGATGCCGTTCATCCTGCAGGAGGACGAGGACTGGCACCCGCGTTACGCGCAGTTCAACCTGCCCGGTGAATATCACAATGGAGGCATCTGGCCTTTCACCCTCGGCTTTTATATCGCCGCCCTGACGGCGGCCGGCCGGCACGACCTGGCCGCGCACAAGCTGGAGGCATTATCGGAGCTCATAGGCCGCGCCCGCGATCCACAGCTCGAGTACGGCTTTAACGAATGGCATGGAGCCCGGGACTGCGCGCCGCGCGGGCAGGATTGGCAGACCTGGAGCGCGGCCATGTACCTGTATGCGGCTGTCTGCGTGGAAGGACAGCGCACTCCCTTTTTTGATGAGATGCGCGGCAGCCGAACCTGACGGAAGGAGCAAGTCATGCAGAACCATATCGCCGGATTATTCAAACAGGAACAAAACCTGGGGGAGGCCAGCCAGGCCCTGCGCCTGGCAGGCTTCACCTCCGATTCGATCAAGGTGCTGGCACGCAAACCACATAACGCACCCCTGCACAAGGACCGCGTCCAGGCGCCGGCCGTGGGACGGAGCGCCCTGCTCGGGGCCTTATCCCTGGGTCTAGCCGGGGCGCTGCTGGGCCTCATCATCGGCCTGGGGATCATCCCCCTCCCCGGCGTGGACCCGGCGGTCCTGCGCTCGAACCCGGTCTCCGTGCTCAGCTCGGCGCTGATCGGTTTCGCATGGGGAGCGGCGACGGGGGCCATCCTGGGAACTGCCGTCCGCCTGCTGGGCTCCCGGGATAAGGTCCGAATCACATCCAGGGGCGTGAAGCGCGGCGGGCTGCTGCTGGTCGTACCTGCAGGGGACCGGCAAAGGGAAGAGGCCGCCCGCCGGATCCTGCGGGAGAACGGCGCGGTGGATGTTCAGAACCTGACAGACAAATGGGACCTGAGCGTCTGGTCCGACTTCAACGAGCTGCCATCCACGGCGGAGGGCGGGGATCCCGCAATCCCCCGGGGGCCGCGTGGAATCTCTTAATAGCCTCCCAGATGCTCGCGCGTGCTGCGCGCCAGGCGGCGGACACGCTCCAACAGGGAGACTGCCTCGGGAGGCATCTCAGCCAGCCGGCGGCTGCGCAGCGCGGAGAGCCTGCCCTGGATCTGGGAGGTCTTGCGGACGATCTCGGGTGAGAACCGGCCGCGCGGCATGGGATTGAGGTCTTCAAAGAGGACCCGCAGGGTCAGTGCCAGAAGAGGCGCCATCAGGATGCCGACCAACCCGAAGCCGGTTCCCAGCGCCAGGATGAGGAGCAGTGTCAGCATCGAATTGTATTGAGGAGGCTGGTAGAGCCGGGGGCGCACCAGGCGGCGGCTCAGGATCAAGACGGTAAGGGTGACAAGTATGAAGGCAAAACCGGCTGCCGGAGCCCCGGGCCAGATGGCGAGAGCAGGCAGCAGCATGAGAGGCACACCGAACCAGGGGATGAGGGCCGCGATCACAGCCCAGACCGCAAGCAGAACCGGATAATCCAGGCCCAGCGCACGATACGCCAGCCCGGCCCCCAGGAAGATCAGCAGGCTTTCAACCACCATGGTCCTCAGGTACGATCCGACGGCGGTCTCCACCGCGCGCCAGGCATGCAGGGCTTTGGGGTGCTGCTCCTCGGGCAGGAGGGAAAGGCTGAGACGCTCAAAACGGAACTTGTCCGCGCTCCAGTACAGGCTCAGGAGGATGGCCAGCATCATATAGCCCAGGAGCGAAAAGAATCCGCCTGCCGCGCCAAAGATCTCCTCCATGGCGGTCATCCCCTCGGCGCCGGTAAGGGCCGAATAGATCTCCTCGGAGGGAGGCATCTGTTCGGCCAGTGTCTTCTGAAAAACGGTGCCGTTCTCCGGCCAACCAGTGCGGGCGCTCTCATAGCCCTCCAGTATTCCGTTGGTGGCCTGCTGGACGTCATTCACGAATGGGGGAAGAAGCAGCGCTGCGCCCCCAAGGATCGCCGCAAACAGGAGAATATAGACAAGCATCAACCCGGACTGCCGCGAGAGGCGCCGGCTGCTGGCAGCAACGACCACCGGGCGGAGGGCCGCGGCGATCGCCAGCGAGAGCAGGAAAAGCAGCAGGATGGTGCTGAAGCGCCACAGGAAGACCAGTCCGACGATGGTGGCCGAGATCACGGTTGCAAACCAGGCTGCTCTTACCATCGTGATGCATCCTCCTCCTGCACGCGCACCAGGACCTGGTCCAGCTCCTGGCTGATGGCCTGAAGCTCACCGATCACATGCCGGTGCCGGAAATCCTCATTGGAGCCGGACTTCTCCGAGAGCGCCTGCGCCTGACCGACGATCTCCCGGCTCTCCTCGATCAGGCGGTCCACATCCGGCCGGCCGGGACCTGCCTCCTGCCCGGCCTGGTTGGCCGCCTTGAGGGCCCGGTCGACCAGGAGCTGGATCATGGCAGCCGAGGGCAGCGCAAGCAAAGCCCCCAGGAAGCCGAACACCGAGCCGAAGGCCATCACGGAAAGAATGATGAGGATCGGGTTCACACCGATCGAATTCTTCATTACATGGGGAACGAGCCAGGAATTTTCCAGGAGCTGGATGAGCACCAGAGCGCCCAGCACCCAGGGGACCTTGGCAGGGTCGACGGAAAGCGCCACCAGCACCGCCGGTACGGCTCCGATGAACGGGCCAATCACGGGGATCATCTCGGTGATGCCGGCAATGATGGCCAGCACCAGGGCGAAGGGCATGCCGATCAACAGATAAGCTGCCAGGGCGGCCGCGCCGATGATGAGACACAGCAGGCCCTGACCGCGGATATAGCCGCCGATGCGTTCTTCCGCCAGGTGCAGGAGCTCGCGGGCCGAACTGCGGCGCGCTGCCGGAATGAAGCGCAGCAGGGTGCGGATGATCAGGCTGCCCTCCTGGGTCCAGTAGTAAGCCAGGAGGAAGACGGCCAGGAGCTGGAAAAGCCCTTTCAGCACGGCCCCCGTATAAAAGAAGGTCAATGACACGCTGCTCAACACTTCGTTCGTGTCGGACCGCCGCTCCAGGAAGGAAGCGGGCTGGGTCGGCAGCCGCAAACCAATATTATGGACCAACTGGTTGGCCGAGGCGACCATCCAATTGCGAAAGTCCAGATAATAACCGGGCATTTTCTGCGAGAACTGGGTCAGCTGGTCGGCGATGAAAGGGGCCAGGAGGATAATCATGCCAGCCAAGAAGACAGCGATCAGGAGATAGATGAGGATCACCCCGGCAGGCCTCAACACACCACGCTCGCGCATCCAGTCCACGCCCGGGCGGATGGCAATGCCCAGGACGATGGCCGCGAAAAACAACAGGATTACGGGCAGCAGGCGGTAGGCCAGCCAGAACGCCAGGAGCACACCCACCACGAAGATGGTGCTCCAAACGATGCGGCCGGTACTCCATGTGCGGGGAGAGTCAGGCAGAGTGTTTGCTTGCATATTCCACCAAAAACGGGGCTGCCTCAGATGAGGCAGCCTCGATCCAAACAGTGTGTAAACGAGGGCCAGGGGCCATTCTCCCTGTTCGGGGGACAGCCCGCCAGCCTATCTCAGCCAGCCAAGCAGCCAGGCCACAACCAGCAGGAGCAGGAGGAAACCGACGATCCCGGTCCCGCCGTATCCCCAACTGCGGCTGTACGGCCACACGGGCAGTGCGCCCAGCAAGAGGATCACCAGAACGATCAGTAGAATGGTACCCATGGTTTTATCTCCTTTACTCTGTACTTCTAACGAGCTTCGCCGGGGCCGCGCCAATCAGGAAAGCGCGTCTCGGCATCCGTCAGGAAGTCACTGACCTGGCGCTCGGCCTCATCGCGGGCATAGCCATAGCGTTCCTGGAGGATGCCCATCAGGCGGTCACGATTGCCGGCGACGCGGTCCAGATCATCATCGGTCAGGTCGCCCCATTTGCTGCGGATGTCGCCGCGAAGCTGCATCCATTTGCCTTCCAGAATATCCTTGTTCATTAATTGGCTCCTTAGGGTTAAGAGTGTCGTTCGCTGCGGCGTGCACAGCCGTCAGACGGGCTGCACGAACGGCCTCGAACGCAACTTAACTATAGATTGGCCCTGAGGCACAGACAATGGGGAGTCATCCTATGCAGGCGAGGGAAAACCCCTCCGGGATGCGGGGATTTCCACCGCTCTTCAATGTTTGCGTGACGACAGCACCCGTGCGGCAATGTTTTTCAGCGCTTCGAGATCCGGCGCCCTGAATTTCCGCAGGAGGAGATCGAGATAATCGTCCACGCGGGCCACGTCCATGCCCACCTGTTCGGCGATCTCGGACGGGGTGCGACCGAGAAGGAGCTGCTGGAGGATGCGCACCTCGCGCTCGGTCAGGGTCTGTTCTTCGATGAAGCGGTCCTCGCGGTTCTTGAGCACGGTGGGGCTGAACCAACTCACTCCATCCTCCACGATGCTGTGGATGGCCTGCACAAGCACGGCCGGAGCCTCATCCTTGGTGATATACCCGGAGGCCCCGTTCTCCAGCATGCTGCGGATGTATTCGCCGTCCACATGGGAGCTGACGGTCAACACCTTCACCTCAGGACGGGAGTCACGGATCCAGCGCATGACATGATCGCCGCGCAGGCCGGGCATCTCAATATCGAGAAGAACGATATCCGGGCGCCCTTCCTGGATCAACTTCACCGCCTCCTCGCCATTCACGGCCTCCCCGATCACGTCCAGGTCGTTCTCAGCCAACAACAGCGCGCGCAGGCCGGCGCGCACACCCGCGTGGTCATCGGCGATCAGCACCCTGATCGGCCGCGGCCCGCCAGCTTCGAAATCCGGTCCAAAGTTTTCCTGCCCGTAGTCTTCATCAATCGAATTCATCAATGCGTCCATAACCAGAGGATGTATCTTCCTCGACCCGGAGATCCTCGCAGCATGGAATGCTGTCCGCCCTCATCTCCAAGAAATTACAGGGGTAGATACCTACGAATTATTTTGCCCTCCGCACAAGGCTATGAAGGAGAGCTGCAACTCGATAAGCATAATCAGGAATGGAAGATCTGCCATAGGGAAGGCTCCAACCCGTGAGGTAGGGATTTCCCTAATGCCTTCGAGGCAAGGAAAGCGTGGAAGACGTGCGCATCGAACAGCCCTCCATTCCACAGCTGCCATAGGAATATTCCCTGTGCAAATAGGGGTTTCTCCCCATGAAATTCAGGCCGCATTCATCCTATAGTATGTTCACCGGCGCAGCAGCATGGGGATCCCATGAACTGCAGCGGGAAAATCATCTCCGGTATTTTTCCAGTGAGGCGAAAATGAAGGAACGAAAACCCAATCCCGGCGCATTGCTTGCGACCCTGATCGGCTCGGCAGCGGCCATTTATTTATTGGGACAGATGATCAGCGTATGGTGGCTCGTGCTCACCGGCGCGGGGTGCTTCGGCGTGTGGATGATCATCTGGTTGTGGCCCGAGAGTGTGCCCCAGGAACATTGAGCGATCTTCAAGAAGCGCCTCCGGCTCGTTTGCAATCGCGTTACGCTGAAACCCACCCTCACTCAGGGAGGCTGCGCTTCGGGAACTACAGTCCCATGAAGGCGATAAGAGAGTTATTGTTGATTGCCTGTTGATTTGAAAACAATCCTGCGTTATAATTCATTAAAATTTTATTAATAAGCCGTGCGGCTTTCCCCTCCGCAGGGTCTGGTTTTTTGATTGATGGATTCTGTATAAAACATCCCTGAAGGAAATCTTTGCCGTCCGGATTGTGATAAGATAGGTCCTACATCCAGAGCAGGACCAGGGAGCTGAAGAACCCAGGGCCATATCCATCGGAAACATCTCATCTTCAATGCCATCCGCATTCATTCAACATGACCAACACTGACGCTGACACCGAACTAGACAAGGCGCTGCCGGGGGAAACCTCTCCCCAACCGGCGCGTCGAAATTCCTTTTTTTCGCGCGCTGACAGCCGACTTCCCGAGGTTGAACAGGCTGAACCTTCCACCACGACCGGGCACGAGCATGAGGGCGATATTGTATTTGAGCCGGTGGAACGACAGCCGTACATCATTTCGTATGTGTGCGTGCTCATTCCCCGCTTCCATACGCATTTTCTCCAGGGGGATGTGGTGGCCTTCCTGCAGGGCTGGATGGAGAATATCGCCATCTCCCACAGCTGGAAGCTGGAATGGACGGATATCCAGAGACAGTACCTGCAATGGATGTTGAGCGTACCCGTCACGGTGCCCCCGGCGCATTTCATCCGGCTCATCCGCCACCAGACTTCCATCAACATCCTTACCGACTTCCCCCATTACACCCGTGAAAATATATCCAGGGATTTCTGGGCCCCGGGACACCTGATCTCGGTGGGCAGACGCCCGCACTCCCTGGAACACATCAACGAATACATCATCAGTACCCGCCAGCAGCAGGGTATTTATCCTCCTCATCGACCTTGATGAGGATCCGCGAGGATCAGCATGTTTCTCCAGGGTGTCATTGAAGTCATCATCAGCCTGGTCTTTACATGGTTCGTTCTCAGCACCGCCACTGTGCAGATCCAGGAATGGATCGCGGCCCGATTTCAATGGCGGGCCCGCGACCTCGAAGATGCGGTGGCGGGGATGCTCCAGGACCGCGGGCTGACCCGGCTCTTTTACGACCACCCCATCATCCGCAGCCTTTCCGGCAGGGAAAATGGCGCGGACCGCAAACCTTCCTACATCCCCTCCAACCAGTTCTCCACCGTCCTGCTTTCCATGATCCTTTCGGCGGGCAGAGAATCATCGCTGATGATCCACTCGCTGTATGCCCTGCCCGATCAGCTCAAGCTCATCCAGTCGCCCCAGCGCCGCAAGGAGGCGCAGGCCGACCTCACCCGCATCATGGAACTGGCCCGGCTGGGCGGCAGCACCGAGAGCGACACCCCGATCGACAATCTCATCCTGGCCACGCTTGAAAAAGAGATCACCGGGCTGGGTGAGCGCCACGAGGAGCTCAAGGACTTCATCAACGGGCTGCAGAAGAAGGCCGCTGCGGATCGCGAGCAGATCGAGAAGCTGGCCGGCTCGCTGCCCGTGGAGCAGGAAAAGTCGGCCAACCTTCGCAACGTGGTGAAAGGCACGCTCGCCCTGGGAGTCATCAACCCGGGCCTGCGCCTGGCCATGAACAGCCTGCTGATCGGCGTGGACAAACCCGGGACCAGTGACGAGGACTTCCTGGCCCGCATGCAGGGCAACATCGAGACCTGGTTCAACGACACCATGGACCGTCTCTCGGGCTGGTATAAACGCAAAGCCCAGATGGCAGCCTTCCTGATCGGGCTGGCCGCGGCGCTGCTGCTCAACGTGGACACGATCCACCTGGCTTCGCAGTTATGGAAGGAACCGGCCCTGCGGGAAGCCATCAGCGCCAACACCGAGCTGCTCATCCAGCAGTACAGCGAGAATCCCGGGGCTTCGAACCTTGACCCGATCGCAGCGCTGCAGGAGGCGCAGGACCAGTATCTCGGGCTGCCGGTGGGTTGGGATTTTAATGTTGTACAATTGGAGTCATCCGGCGGCTGCGCGTTCTCCCCGGCTCCCGGGCAGGAATTCGGCTTCAACTGGCGCGGCGAATGCCGCCGGCCCTTCGGCGCTTCCGCCTCCACCAATGGCTGGGCGTGGCTGCTCATCAAGCTGGCCGGGCTGTTGATCACCGCCGGAGCCTCGGCCCAGGGATCCTCCTTCTGGTTCGATATATTGATGAAGGTGGTCAACGTCCGCAGCGCAGGCATCAAACCCGCAGGTTAAAGTCAGTCAGGCAGGAGCCTTTCCGGTAAGCAGCTTCTCAGAGACATTAGATGGCGGAAATCACCCTCAACAGGATCGGAGAACTCTTACGCAGCGTGCTCGAACTGCTGTGGAACAAACCCGGCGGCCTGCCTGCCCGGGAGATCATCGCTTTCCTGCCGGAGATCACCCCGCTCACTGAATACGAAAAAGGGTATACGCCTCCCTCCAACACGCCGCGTTACGAGCGGTATATCCGTTTGGCGACGATCCCGCTGGTAAAGGCGGGCTGGCTGGTAAAGAACAACAAGGGGCGCTGGTATATCACCGACGAGGGGCGCGAGGCCTGCCGGCGCTATCTGAACGCGCAGGACCTCTACAAGGAGGCTTTGCGGCTCTTCGAGCAGGACCGGCGCAGCGCCCCGGCCATCCTGGCCGCCGTGGAAGAGGCCGAGGAAAAAGCCTGGCACCAGATCCATAAATTCCTGCAGGAGACCCGCCGCCTCGAATTCCAGAACATGGTGGGCGATCTTCTGATGGCCATGGGCTACCATATCGTGTGGGTGGCGCCCCCTGAAAAAGACCGCGGGCAGATCGACATGGTGGTCAATACCGACCCGCTGGGGGTGAAAGGGCCGCGCATCTTCGTCCAACTGAAGCAGAAGGGCCAGCCCGTCACGTTCGAAGGCGTGAAATCCTTTGTATCGACGCTGGGAACAGATACCCACGGACTGTATATTTCCACCGGAGGATTCACGCGCGAGGCGGTGGAAAAAGTCCAGACCGATTCCTTCATACGCCTCACCCTCCTGGACCTGGAGGGCTTCTTCGACCTGTGGATCAAACACTACCAACAACTCAGCCAGGAAGCGCACCGCCGCCTGCCCCTTAAAGCGGTCTACTTCCTATACGGCATCAACGCCTGAAGGCGCCACAGGGAACTGGCGGCATGTCGGACTCATCCACCAAGGGCGAAAGATCCTTTAAGAACAATACCGAGTCCCTGCTGGAGGAGCTGAGCCTGGCCTTTCGATGGGAAAGGCCCAGCCTGCTCCTGGCCGTAACGCAGTCGCAGATCGGGCTCGAAAAAGCCCGCGATGCCCTGCAGGCCAGGCTGGAAGCCGCCGGGCATCCTGTGATCCCTGTCAGCGTGGATGAGACTCATCCGGATTTAGTCGTCAGTCTGCTGAACACCGAGAACCCCTCAGTCCCGGTATTCTTCGTCTCCGGGCTGGAGCGAGGCGGCGGCGAGGACGGCCAGGCTGCTTACCGCGCGCTGAACCTCTCGCGTGAGCTTTTTGTGGAACATGCCCTGAAGGTGGTCTTCTGGCTGACACCCCATGAAGCCTCCAGTCTGTCGCGGCTGGCGCCCGATTTCTGGGCTTTCCGTCACCGGGTGATCGAATACGCCAGTTCCGCGCCCCATCTCCCGGCCGAGCTGCTGGGACGGCTGCTTTTATGGCCGGGGGAAGCCATGCCTCTCTCACCTGCCGGCCTGGATGAAAAGATCCGCAGCCTGGAAGGGATCCTGGAGACGCTGCCGCGCGCGCCCGAGTCCCTGGGAATGCGCATCGAGACGTATTACCTGCTCGGGCATGCCCGCTGGTCGGCCGGTGACTCAGAGAATGCCTTCAAAGCCCTGGTGGCGGGCATGGGCCTGGCACAGGACCGGGGCTTTTCCCGCCTCACGACCTGGCTGCTCAGCGGAGTGGGTATCCTGCGGTATGAACTGGACCGCACCCAGGAAGCGCTGGAGATCTTCCAGGACCTGGTCCGGCACGATCCAAACGACGGCCTGCTGGCAATGAACGCGGCCGTGGGGCTGTGCTCGGTGGGAAAAAACTCGGAGGGCATCCGCCAGGGCGCCAGGGCCATCCTGAAGGAGCGCGGCGCGGCGAGCCTGTGGAATGTGCTGGGCCACCTGCAGCTGGCACTCGGCAGGTTTGATGAAGCGCTGGACTGCTTTCAAAAAGCAGCTTCTCTGAACCCTGCTGCCCCGGAATATCGAGAGTCCCTGGCCATCTGCCAGCACCGCATGGGAAAGCCGGAGGAGGCTTTGGAACTCGTGGAGGCGACCCGCGGCCTGCAGGAGGTCTCGTATGACCGGTCGCAGATCTTCGCACTCGCGCTGCGGGGCGAGACCAGCCAGGCCAACCAACTGCTTGCAGACGCGATCCATGAGGGCCGGGTCTCCAAAGCCCTGGTCCAACGCGACATTAATTTGAACAGCCTCCTGGACCCAGTGCGGATCCCGGAAAGCCTGTAGAGGCATCCATGATGAATGTAAGCATCAGTGCAATCGCCCTGTTCATCCTGGGCTCGGCGGTCATCGTGGCCGCAGCAGCCTGGAGCCGGCTGAAAAAACCGGGCGCCGTCAGTCTGGTGGTCATGGCCGCTGCGATCGGCCTGTGGGCCATCGTGTACCTGGTCCATGAGAACTACAGGATCCCCACGCGTGAGCCATCGCTTATGCTGGGGATCATCTATCTCGCCGCGCTGGTCGCAGGCTCGGCGCAGTTCACCTTTGCCCTGGCCTATTCCAACCACCTGGTGTGGCGGTCACGGCCGGTGATCCTGCTGTTATGCGTGCTTCCGGTGCTGACGCAGATCCTGTTCTGGACGCAGCCCCTCCACAGGCTCTTCTTTCATGACGGCGACAACCCGACCAGCCTGCTTCCGCTCGCGGGACCCTGGTCCAGGCTGACGGCCATCTATATGTTCTCGCTGGCAGGGGCAAGCGTACTGCTCCTGTTCGATGTTTTCAGCCGGAAGCCGCGCCCCCTGCTGCGCCAGTCCTGGCCGGTTGCCGTGGGATCGTCGCTGGTCTTCCTGAACCAACTGCTGGTGCTCATCGGCATCCGCCTGCCCCTCCTTATTGACCCCTCTCTGATCGCCTTTGCGCTGGCAGGGATCGGTTTTGCCTACGGACTGTTCAACCAGAAATTGATCGAATCGATCCCCCTGACGCGTGAGGTGGTGGTGCAGGGCCTGACCGAAGGGTGGATGGTGCTGGACGGGCGCAACATCATTGTGGATATCAACCCTTCCGCCGAGCGCATGATCGGTATCTCACGTGAGCATGCCTACGGGCAGCCGATCACTTCGATCCTGGGGGACGTATCGAGACTGGGAAGCACTTTTGAAGAAGTGCAGGAACTGGAGATGAAGCGCAGCCTTAAATCCCAGGATGGAGGGTGGCGCTATTTCAACATCCGCATCTCACCCCTGTCAGACGAGCAAAAGGAACACTTCGGGCGCCTGGTGGTCCTGCGGGATATCACCGAACGGCGGCTGGCAGAGGACGCGCGCCAGCGCGCCCGGGATGAAATGTTCGTCCTGCTGAACGCCATCTCCAGTGAGGCCAGCCAGGCCGAGAACCTGGAGGAGTTCCTGACGGAATCGATCTTCAAGATCATCTATCCCTTCCGCAGCCAGGTGGTGGGGATCTTTGTGGCGGATGACAAGAAGGAAATGGAAGAAGATCCGCGGTTCTACCTGAACTCGCACTTCGGGCTCGCGCAGGAATCCGTGGACAGCATGCCTTACATCTCCTACAGCTCGCCGATGCTCGGGGCGGCATTGAAGGAACGCCATCCGCTGATCGTGACCGAACCGGCTGACGAGCCCGATCTCCCCATCCCGCTCCGGAATGCCGGCTGCGCCTGCATGCTGATGATGCCCCTGACCACCTCCACGGGAGAGGACAGCCGGACCGTGGGCTGCATGTGGCTGGGGCGCAAGGAGAAACCCGACTACAGCCAGGATGAGATCGTGCGCATCACTGCCATCTGCGAGCACCTGGCAAACCTGATCAGCAACGACCGGCGCCGGAAACTTGCCATCTCCCTTTCCGTGCGCCAGAAATTGATGCGCGACCTGCACGATTCGGTCAGCCAGAAATTGTACGGCCTGGTCATGCAGACCGAGGCCGCCCAGGTGGGCCTGGAGGCCGGCAGCAAGGTGGACACGGCCCAACTGCTCAGCCGGATCGGCGACCAGGCGCGCCAGGCAGTGAAAGAAATGAGGTTGTTCTTGTACCAGATGCAGCCCGTGGAGCTTGAGAAGGAAGGGTTGATCTCCGTCCTTCACCACCGTCTCTCCGCGGTGGAGGGCCGCGCCGACATGAAGGCGCGGCTGCTCGCCGATGAGAACATCTCGCTCTCAATGGAAAAGGAGGTGGCACTGTATTACATCGCCCAGGAGGCGCTTAACAATGTCCTCAAACATGCCCGCGCCAAGAACGTCCTGGTGACGCTCAAACAGGGACGCAAGAATGTTATACTGAAAATCATAGACGATGGCTGCGGGTTCGACTCCCGCAGCGTCGATCGGGCGGGACTCGGACTGGCGAACATGACAGAACGGGCCGCGAAGATCAGAGCCAAGCTCAAGATCCAATCCAAGCCCGAGGAAGGAACCCAAATTGCCATCACGGTCGCAAAAGATCAACCAATCACCCCCCCCAGACCCCGGCGTTAAAACCCCCAAGATCCGCATCCTGGTGGTGGACGATGAGAGTGTCCTCCGCGAAGGGGTCGCCACAATCCTTTCCCTCCAACCCGATATGGAAGTGGTGGGCGAGGCCCTGGACGGCCAGCAGGCGGTCGTGCTGGCGCGCAAGACCCGGCCGGACGTAATCCTGCTGGACCTGGTCATGCCCAGGCAGGATGGGCTGACCACCATCCCCATCCTCAAGGAGATGCTGCCGGAGGCGCGCATCCTGGTATTGACCAGCTTCGACGCAAGCCATGACGCCTACCAGGCCATCAAGACCGGCGCGTTGGGATACCTGCTGAAGGATTCGACCAGCCCGCAGCTCCTGCAGGCCATCCGCGATGTCTCCGCCGGGCAAGCCTCGATCGCACCGGCCATTGCCATGAAGGTCATCCACGAGATCGACCATCCCTCGCAGATCATGTACACCGCCGACCCATTGACAAAGCGCGAGATGGAAACCCTCAAGCTGATCGCGCAGGGTCACACCAACGAGGAGATCGCGGCGATCATGGTCGTGCATGAACGCACGGTCGCCAAGTATGTCACCAGTATCCTGCGCAAGCTCCAGCTCGCGAACCGGACCCAGGCCGCGCTGTATGCGATACGCGAAGGCCTGACCGAGCCCAGAGACCGGGTGTTAAGCAGGCGCGCCCATAATCAAAAGTAAGGCATCCCATTGAGATGAAAGACCCGGCTCTGGCCGGGTCTTTTTTTGTTTAATGACTGATGCGTCTCAGCATGATCTCGCAGCCCTCGCAATAAAAAATCGGGATGCAGGATTGCGATAAAGGAGGGCCGCTGTGCGACAATCGC
>CAZSPX010000003.1:46331-52743 GCA_964608885.1 uncultured Anaerolineaceae bacterium
TGCATACCTGCGATAAAGGAGGGCCGCAGTGCGACAATCGCTATGGTCATATATGACCGCGCATGCATGCATCCTTGACACCCGGTCAAAAATAAACCGTCGCGTTTATACGATTGTGCCCACCGGGTGCCCTATCTATAATACGAGCATCTTTGACCTGCATCGTACACGACATCGGAGCAAATGGTGTTCCTCGGAAAGCACGCAAGCACACTGGATCAAAAGAGCCGCTTCACAGCACCCCCGGTTTACCAACAGGAGCTGGAGAGCGGTGCCTATATCCTGCAGGGATTTGAACGCAACCTGCTGGTGCTGACCCCCGGGGCCTTTGAAACCATGGTGCAGACCATGACGGCCCAGAACCTGGCCGATCCGCTGGTCCGCTCGCTGCTTCGAATGACACTGGGGACTGCACAACCCGTGAGCCTGGATAAGAGCAGCCGCCTTGCCCTGCCCGGAGATCTGAAAGAGTTCGCGCAACTGGAGGGGGATGTAGTTCTGGTGGGCCAGGGAGATTTCTTCGAGGTCTGGCAGCCTGATTTATGGGAGGAGCAGGAAACTTTACTGAGGGACGCGGTAACAAACTCGAGCCGGTTTTCCACGCTCAACATAACGACACGCTGACCCATACACAAATCCACACCTACAGGACCAAACAACGTGACCACAACAAAACCCAACCAGCCGCAGGAAGAAAAGAAGATACGAGTGATGGTCGTGGAAGACCAGACGTTCGTGCGCGAATGCATCCTGGCAATCCTGTCCTACCAACCGGACCTGGAAGTGGTCGGCGAGGCAGGCGATGGATTGGAGGCGGTGGAAATTGCCGGCCTGTGCAATCCGGACGTGGTGGTGCTGGACATGGTGATGCCCAGGCAGGACGGGCTGGCGACCATCCCACAGCTCAAAGCGATCAACCCCAATGTGAAGATCCTGGTGCTGACAAGCTTCTCCGAGAGCGAGCGCGTCTACCAGGCCATCAAGGCCGGCGCGCTGGGGTACATGCTGAAGGACGCCACCCGCCTGCAGCTGATCCAGTCCATCCGCGACGTGGCCAACGGGCAGCCCTCCATGCACCCCTCCATTGCCATGCGCGTCATCAGCGAATTCGATCCGCATAGCAACCCCACCTACATGGGCGAGCCGCTCACCCACCGCGAGCTGGAGACCCTGCAGCTGATCGCCCGCGGGCTGAGCAACCAGGAGATCGCCCTCGAGATGGTCGTGCACGAGCGCACCATCGCCAAGTACGTGAGCAACATCCTGGACAAGCTGCAGGTGGCGAACCGCACGCAGGCCGCCCTGTATGCGATCCGCGAGGGGCTCTCACCGGTGCCCTCGGCCGTCTGAGGCAGGCGAAAATAGCACGGTCAATAATGACCAGAGCCCATGCCGTAAATGGTCAATATAGTCAATCAAGATAATCGACATTCATGGATTTGAGAAAAAAGGGCAGAACCATACAATGGAATCAATATTCTTCGCACCGGACAGGCAGAAGGCGACCATGAAGAACCTCGAGTACATTGCAGCGACCGATCTTGACCGTGCCTGGTTCAACTTCGAGCTGGACCTGCCGCTCAAGCCCGACAAGAACGGGAAGGCCAATCCCTTTTATATTGACCGGCCGAACAACCCGATCGCCGAGCTGAACGATGCCCTCATGGCTCCCTTTTACCGGCCCCCCAAGTTCTTCTTCTCCGGCCACCGGGGCTGCGGGAAGTCCACCGAGCTGCAGCACCTGTTGAGCAGCAGCCAGCTGCGCCGCAAATACTGGCCGATCCACTTCAGCATCCGCGAAGAAACGGATTACCTGGATATCGATTTCCGGGATGTGCTCCTGGCGATCGGCGGCAAGCTGTTCCGCGAATACAAGAAGAAAGGCGGCGAGCTGCCCGACCAGCTCTTAAAGGAACTGAACAGCTGGAAAGGCCGGATGGAAAAGGAGATCTCCACCATCCTGGAAGGCCGGGCCTCCTCCGAGCTGAGCGGGTCGGTGGACACCTTCTTCCTGAATGCCGGCCTGAAGATCAAGCTGGAGCCCGCCACGCGGGTGGTGCTGCGACAGGTGGTCGAGACCGACATCACCGGCCTGATCGCCCTGATCAACCATATCTCGGCTGTGATCTTCACCCAGGAACACCTGATCCCTCTCGTCATTATCGACGACATGGACAAGCCCCCGCTTGAAAAAGCCCGCGCCATCTTCCATGACCGCCGCGAGATCATGATGCAGCCGAATTGCGCCATCGTGTACACCGTGTCGAGCGCCCTCTTTTACAGCAAGGAGTTCGATGCGATCCGCGACCAGGCGTTGTTCCTTCCCAACATCCACCTGCACCCGCCGATGCAGCCCGAGGTACACGAAGAACCGGGATATGACACCTTGAAGGATTTCGTGCGGGTGCGGATGGATGGAAGCCTGATCGATGACGAGGCCCTCGAGCTGGCCGTGACCTACAGCGGCGGGGTCTTCCGCGAGATGACCCGCATCATGCGCACCTCCATCGGGCGCGCCCGCCGCCGCAAGGCCTGCAAGGTGGAAGCCAGCGACGTGGAAGCCACCGCCACCGAGATCCGCAACGAATACCGGCGCATCCTTGACCCCCAGGACCTCAAGCTCCTGAAGAAGATCATGGAAAACAACCGGCTGGAATACAGCGAGCGCATGACCGGCCTGATGCAGCTCCTCGCCGTCCTGGAATACCGGAACGGGGAGAACTGGTGCGATGTGCATCCCGTCTTAAGGAAACTACTCAATGGCTGACCAATCCGTTCAGTCCCCTGCCCAGGTCAATGCCCCCGACGAGCGCACGGACATGATCGTGCGGGAGCTGGAGCTGGCCCTGCGCTGGCAGCGGCCCTACATCCTCTTTGCCGTGTACAGCTCCGAGTATGTGCGCGCCGAGGCCCAGGCGCAGCTTGAGAACGAGATCATCGACCTGGGCCGGGATGTGGAGCGCATCCAGATCACGGAAGCGAAAAAAGACGGGCTGTTCCACACCCTGATGCAGTACGAGTCGATGGAAGACCTGGTCTTCTTTGTGGAAGGACTGCGCTGGGGACATACGGAAGAGACCAGCCTGTACGCCTCCCTCAATGAGAACCGCGAGTTCTTCCGGGAATACGGCGTGCGCATCGTCTTCTGGCTGACCGGGAACGAGATCACCGACCTGGCCCACCTGGCGCCGGACTTCTGGGCCCTGCGGCACTGCATGGTCGACTTCACCGAATCCCCCACCCCGCAGCAGGTGATACAGCAAGCCCTGGACTCGGCCTGGCAGGGAACCGGCGAGTATGCCGAGGAATTCGATGACACCGATGAGAAGATCATGCTGCGCGAGTCGCTCCTCGATGAGGTCCCCAACCAGGCGGAGGCCGGCTCCACGCGGGCCAACCTGCTGCTCACGCTGGGGCTGCTGAACTGGCGCAAGGGCGATTTCGAGAAGGCGGACGCCCAGCTGCGCGAGGCCCTCAAACTGGCGGGCCGGCTGCAGGACAACTGGTTCGAAGCCGAATGCTTCAATGCCAGGGCGCTGGTGAAGAGCAGCATGGGGCGCAGCGACGACGCCATCGATGCCTACAAGCAGGCCATCACCCTGGCGCCCGACCAGATCTTTGCCTGGAACAACCTGGGCAACCTGTGCATCAAGATCGGGCGCTACGATGAGGCCCTGGTGACCTTCCAGAAGGCCGTGGACTGCAATCCCCGCGACCCGATCGCCTGGAACGGACTGGGGACGGTGTACTTCCACATCGGGTACGCGGACGATGCGGTGACCGCCTACCGCAAGGCCATCCAGTCCATGCCGTCCTTCGCGCAGCCGTGGAACGGGCTGGGCGAGGTGTACGCCAGCGTGGGCCGCTTCGAAGATGCCATCAAGGCCTACCAGCAGGCCATCCAGGTGAATGCGAACTACCTGGCCCCCTGGCTGCGGCTGGGAGAGGTCTATGCCCGCCAGGAGCGCCACCGGGATGCGGTGAAGGCCTACCAGCGGGCGCTGCAGCTCGATCCGCGCAACGGCAGCGCCTGGAACGAGCTGGGCCTGACCTATACCGCCATGATGGACTACGAGGAGGCCGAGGAGGCCTTCAACTGGGCCATCGAGATCGACCGGGGCTTCGGAGCGGCGTACAGCAACATGGCGCAGCTTTACTCCCAGCAGGGGCGCTTCCGGGATGCCATCGCCATGCTGACCCGCAGCCTGGAGCTCCTGAAGGAGGATGCGGAGAAGGCCGTGGCATGGAACCGCCTGGGAGATGTGCGCCGGCAGATGAACCAGTACGAGGCGGCCATGTTCGCCTATAAGAAGGCCGACGCGCTGAGGAATATCGCTGCCCCCGAGGCAATGCCGCAGGAGACGCCCGCGGCCGAGACCCGGGAAGCCGTCGAAAGCCCGGCCCCCGAGCCCGAGCCGGAGGAGCCGGTGCAGGTCGCAGTGGAAGCCGCGGTCGAGACGACCTCCGCCCCGATGGAAGCCGCGGAGATCCCGCAGCCGGAGATGAAGGTCCGGGAAGCCCCCGCCTGGATCTTCGCCTCCCCCACCCTCGAGACGGAGGAAGCGGTCGCGCCAGAACAGTATGAGATCGGGAAGGGAGAGCTCAAGGTCGAGGCCGCCGCGGAAACGGCCCCGGTCATCGAGGTCCCGTCCAGCCCCGAAATGCCCGCGGAAGTGATCGAGCCCGAAACCGAAGAAGTCACCGATGCCTTTGCCTGGAATGAAAAGGGCAACCATCACTTCCGCCAGGGCGATTACGAACATGCCATGCAGGCTTACAACAAAGCCGTCCAACTGGACCCCGCCCTGGGATGGCCCTACAGCAACCTGGCCCTGACCTGCATGGCAATGGGAAATTTCACCGAGGCGATCCGCTTCTACAAGCAGGCGCTCGAGAGGCTGTCCACGGATGGCGAGAAGGCCGCCTGCTGGAACAACCTGGGGAATGCGTATCGCAAGTGCGGTGATTACAACAATGCGGCCGCTGCCTACCAGAAAGCCGGCGAGATGGACCCCGAGAACGCCGGCATGGGTGAGGACCACGAGACCTTCAAGCTCGGGCCGGGACGCGAAAGCGCCAGGGTGTGGAACGACCTGGGCGAGATCTTCTTCAAGAGCAGCGACTACGCCGAGGCGGGGAATGCCTTCCGCCGGGCCATCCAGCTGGACGCCGGCTATGCCTGGCCTTACAGCAACCTGGCCCGCACGCTGGCCGCCGAGGGCCGCCACCAGGAGGCCATCCCCTTCTTCCAGCAGAGCATCGCGCTCTTCAACAACAAGGATGACAAGGCGGTCTCGTGGAACCGCCTGGGCAATACTTACCGGAAGCTCAACGATTACGATAACGCCATCCACGCTTTCCAGGAGGCGGTGGCGCTGAACGACGATGGAATGGACCTGGTGACCCGGACCCGCTTCAGCTTGCTGAGCAACTGCTACGCGGAGTGAAAATACTGCTCTTCCATGGAGGAAAAAATGAGCAACTATGAATTCTGGGATGAATTGGGAAAGATCTTCAGTGCGGTGATGGCTTATCAGGAAAAGTCGATCGAGTTTAACAAACGCTTCATCAACCCCTGGATCCGTCTGGGCAACGTGTTTGATAAACAGGATCGGAACCGCGAAGCCGTGACCGCCTACCAGAAAGCCGTTGAAATGGATCCCGGCAACGCGCAGAACTGGTGCGATCTCGGCAGCGCATACTTCCACACCGAGGCCTACGACCAGGCGGTCCACGCCTTCAAGAAGGCCATCGAGCTCAATCCCAACCTGGGCTGGCCGTACAGCAACCTGGCGCTCACCTATGTGACCCAGAACGACTACAGCCAGGCGGTCTTCCTCTATCAGAAGAGCATTGAGCTGCTCGAGGATAACAAGGACAAGGCCGTCTCGTGGAACCGGCTCGGAAACCTGTACCGCAAGATGAATGAATACGACCTGGCGGTGGAGGCCTTCCAGAAGGCTGACGAGCTGGACGGCGAGAATGCCGGCTTCCGGGATGAGATGGACGAGACCCCGGCCGCAGAAGCAAAGGCAGAGGAACAGCCCGCCAGTGTGGTCGAGCTGATCGTCCAGGACGGCCAGGCTGAAGAGGCCGCCCTTGAGGCGGCGGTCGAGCCGCAGGACGAACTCGCCGGCGAGGCCGAACAGGAAATGCCCCAGGCCGACGTGGAAGCTGCTGCCGAGGCCGTGAGCGAAGCGGTCATTGAGATGGATGCGGTCCAGACCCCTGAACAGATGGGCCGTCTGCCCGAGGAACTTGCGGAGGAGACCCCCGCCGAGATCGAGGCCGCTCCCGTTGAGGCTGCCGCTGAGACCCCTGCGCAGGCAGAGGCTGAGGCTGAAGCAACCCTCGCCGTGGATGAGAGCCCCGCCCTGGTCGAGACCATCGAAGAGGCCCCTGTCCAGACCGA
>CAZSPX010000004.1:0-22485 GCA_964608885.1 uncultured Anaerolineaceae bacterium
TCTGGAATTATTGAGCACTACAAGTTGGCTGATGAAAAACGTTCACCTCAAACGCGCCTATTTCTCGGCCTTTAACCCCGTATCCGATACCCCTCTCGAAAACAAGCCTGCCGTGGAACCTCTGCGGGAGCACCGCTTATACCAGGCTTCGTTCCTGTTGCGGGATTATGGTTTCGACCTTGAAGACCTCCCCTTCTCCCCGGAGGGAAATCTGCCGCTTGAAACCGACCCGAAGCTTGCATGGGCCTCGACTAATCTCCGCGAGAGACCCCTGGAGCTGAATCTGGCTGGGAGGCATGACCTGCTGCGCGTGCCTGGCATCGGCCCTCGCGGCGCGGAAGCCATCCTGAACTCACGCCGGTTCAATAAATTACGCGACCTGGGGGCGTTGAAAAAATTGGGTGTGATCGCGGAACGCGCCGCCCCGTATATTCTGCTCGATGGCCGGCGGCCCCTGCAGCAGCTTCGACTGTTCTGAGTTAATCAACCTTAAAATATCATAATTATTAAGCTAACCATCTTGAAATTTTTTTATTGATTGCTATACTACTCACGATGAAGCAACAAGAAGGAGTATCGAATGACCAATGATGTAATAACCATTAAGACTGAGAACAAGTTTAGAAGCCTGGTTGCACGACAGGATTTCTCCCGCGGAGACGTTATCTATACCATCCCGAGTGAAAAGGTCTTTGACAGGCCGAATCGTTTTACCGTTCAGATGGACCGCAGCCTGCACACCGAAGTGGGCAAACTTTCAGCCCTCAATCATTCCTGCGACCCCAACGTCTTCCTGGATATGGATCACATGCAGGTGATCGCCTGCCGTGATATCAAGGCGGGTGAAGAGCTTACATTCTTCTATCCATCCACGGAATGGGAGATGGATGCTCCTTTCATCTGCCTGTGTGGTGCCTCCAACTGTATTCACGTGGTGGCCGGTGCACGCTTCCTGCCGCTTTCAACCCTGGAGACGCATTACCTCAATCGTCATATCCGCGAGATGATGATCGACCTCCTCAATTCCACGCAGCAGCACCTGGATAACGTTCGCAAGAAATAACCGTCAACGGGGGATGCCCCGCATTCCCCGTTGACAACACTTTCCGGATAATGTTGCCTTCCGTTGTGATTCTTATAGATTCCCCATAATTCTTTAACTCGAGACTTAGCTGGCACCGCTATAGTTCTGCATCTTATGGAGGAGTAAGATGCAGACCATCAACCAGACACTTGCCGCTCGAGCCTTCTTCGCCTTGATCACCGCCGCGCTGCTGCTTTCGGCCTGCGGTACGCCAGCCCCAACCCAATCGGTCACTGAGGCTGCAGCTCCGACCTCCGGAGCGGCAGAATCCACAGCCACTTTCGCATCCCCCACGCATCCGTCAGCAGATCCCACGACGGCACCTACCGCTGCCCAGGTCGCCGGCCCCGTCAGTTTTGCCCGGGATCTCCTGCCCCTCTTCAATGAGACCTGCATAAAGTGCCACGGCGGGGATAAGATCGAGAAGGGCCTGGATATGAAATCCTATTCGGCCTTGATGGCGGGCTCCGAGCGGGGGGCGGTCGTCGTTCCCGGCGATGCCTCCTCGAGCCGGCTGGCTCAGTTGGTCGAGAACGGGAAAATGCCCAAACGCGGCCCCAAACTGACCTCTGAACAGGTCCAGCTGATCGTTGACTGGATCAATTCAGGTGCTCAGAACAATTAATATCCTGAGCTTGAAAGAGGAGGCAGATCAGCGAGATCCGCCTCCTTTGCTAATTACCGAACATCTCACTCATCCAGGGTCGGATGGCATCCCAGTTAGGAGTAAGTACCTGGGCTCCTCCGGATGTTATCCATGGATCCACCATCTCCGGCGAGGTCGTCCTGGCGTCCACGCCGAAAATGCCCGCGCGGATCAGGCTGAAACCCAGCCGCGGCCATTGCCATATCGGAATATTGGTGTCCACTGCCTGTGAGGCTCTAAAGAGGACCGCTGGAAGCCGCGGCCACGAGAGCGGAGAGAGCAGTTTTGCTCCCACGGCCTGAAGAACAACCTGGCCTTGTTGCATTCTCGAGAAATCGTCTGCGCTGCTTCTATCCCGGGCAAAGGCAAGGGCCTGTGTACCGTCCATATGATAGGTTCCCTTTTTCATCCCACCCATCTTATGCTCCAGGACGATATCCACCCCTCCCAGGGTATCGATAACAGAGATCATTCCCTCCATGTGAAGCAGGGCATAATAATGGACCGGCACACCGAAGTTTTGCCGCACCGCACCCATGACCGCCTCCGCCCCGCTGCCTTGGCTCGCTGCCTCGGCAAAGAAATAGGCAGTATTGATGCGTTGTTCTCCCACGCCCGGGATGGGAAGCCACAGGTCGCGGGGGATCCCCATCATCCCGATATAGGGTCTCAGTGGAACGACCGTGGTCAGGATGATGGTATCGGTCCGGCCAACCGGATCTCTGAGAGGCGAGTCATCGGTTCCGAGCAGCAATACATTTGTTCTCAGCGGGCCGAAGAAATATACAAGGACCAGGGCTGTAAAAAAGAGCCTCCAGGGATGTTTTGCTTTGGTCTGCCCGCGCGCTGCGCGGGCAACCGGAACTGGCTGGAATGAATCCACCCCTGTACGCCGGGTGGGCTGGGTCTGTTCAAACATGGAAGAATTCCGTCCGCGCCTCTTCCTTTCCACGCACTGATCTACATTCTCCTACCGGCCTTGAAGCGCCTGCCAGCTTCCCGTCCAGGGCTTCCCCAACCTGTGATTGGCAGCCACCTCAACCTTTTGCAGGCGGGAAGCGATCTGAGGCAGCAGCATGGCAATCCCGGCCCAATCGTCCGCCAGGAGGGCTTGTTTCATCTTTCCTGCCAGGAGGCCAGCCCACATCCAATCCATCCTGAATTTGTCGGCTTTCACCCAGTAACCGCGCTTTTCCCAGGCTGCCACCGAGACGTCGATCCCCTCTGAAATGCTCTGAAGCGCCAGAGCGATAAAGGCTGCCAGGTCACGCGACTCCTGCCCGGTATCGGTCTGCCGCGCCAGTTCACGCATGGCCAGTACGATCGCCTTGGCAAGTCGGTTTCGGTCTTTTCCTGCTGAATCTGGATTGATCACGCGGCTCATTGATATCTCCCGGGTGGAATCTCAAGCGCCGCATTATACCGCAAACCTTGTTGACGCCCCTTAGCCCCTCGCTTATAATCCTTGCGCCAACCCCACTGCCGGGGACGTGCTGGAATTGGCAGACAGGCATGACTTAGGATCATGTGCCGAAAGGCGTGTGGGTTCGACCCCCACCGTCCCCACACCATCATATTGTCTCCAGGACACTAACTTGAAGGGATTTTTGCGTTGAAGATTGAGAAGAACATCCAGGATGATCATCAAGCCAGGTTGATGGTCGAGATCGAACAGGAACAGATGGATTCCAGCAAGCGCCGGGCGGCAAGCAAGATCGCCGGACGGGGAAAGATTCCGGGGTTCCGCCCGGGAAAGGCCCCCTACGCGGTGATCGTTCGCTACTACGGCGAATCCGCCATCAACGAGCAGGCGATCGATGACCTGGTTGAGGAGCTCTACCCCAGGATCCTCGAAGAGGCCGGGGTCAATCCCGCCGCTGCCGGCTCCTTGGAGTCCATAGATAGCCTCGAGCCCCCCAAATTGACCTTTCGCATCCCGCTTGCCCCGGAGGTGGACCTGGGCGATTACCACTCGGTTCGCCTGCCCTACGAATGGAGCCCTCCGGGCCAGGCTGAGATCGATGCTGCGCTGGAGGACCTCCGCCAGATGTATGCCTCCACCGAGAACGTCGAGCGTGAGATTCAGGCGGGCGATTATGTTCTGGTCGACGTCAAGGGCGAGATCACAGATCCCAAGGAAGGCGATGAGGATCGCAGTGCGGGACTTTCCCGCACAGGTTTTGCCACTTTTGTGCGCGAGAACGATCGGGATGAAGATTGGCCTTACAAGGGATTTAACAAAGAGCTGATTGGCCTGAAGGCAGGTGATGCAAAGACCATCCAATACACCTACCCTGCAGATGATTCAGATGAGGCTCTGCGGAACCGGACGGCGAGATTTGAAGTCACGGTCAAAACCGTGCGTGGCGTGATCCTTCCAGATCTTGATGATGAGTTTGCAAAGACTGCCGGCGCCGGAGAAACCCTGGATGCCTTGAAGGAGGCGGTTTCAAGAGATGTGGAGAATCGCTCCCGTGCTGATTATGACGACAAGTATTTCGTTGAGCTGATAGAGAAGATCAAGGAAGGCTCTACGATTAAGTACGCCAAGGCCTCCCTGGACCATGAAGGCGAGCATGTCCTGGAGGATCTGCAGCAGCGGCTGTCCCAGCAGGGGCTTGACCTGCAAACCTATTTCAAGATGCGTAATACGACCCGGGAGAAATTCCTGGAAGAGGAAGTGGAGCCGGTTGCCAAAAAACGTCTTGAACGTTCTCTCATCCTGGATGAGCTGATTCGCAAGGAAGGCATCCAGGTGGATAACACCTCGCTGGATGCAGAATTCAACCAGACGTTGAATGAGCTTCAAATGCAGGGACTCAACCTGGGGGGGATCCGGGGTGGCCGCCAGGGGCAGCAGCGCGTTGCTGAAGCCGTGGCCATGGAATCTGCCAGCCGGCTCCTCACCCGCCGGGCTCTGGAAACGCTCAAGTCGATCGCGATAGGCGAATACAAGCCGCCGGAACCCAAATCTGAAGAAGCCCCCTCCTCCCCGGAGACTGCGCCGGCCATGGGGATGGAGGAACAGTCGGATCAGCCGATGGCGACCGATTCTGAACAATCCGGGCCTGCAGAATAAGAAAGGGTGTCGGATCATCGGAACGCCAAGGGAATATTAACGTAATTCCTATAAAGTCTGTGTATCATTGTCCCATTCTGGAGGAACCATGATCCCTGATTTCAAGAATGTCATCCCGATGGTGATTGAATCATCAGGCCGCGGGGAGCGCGCCTATGATATCTATTCACTGCTTCTCAAAGAGCGCATCATCTTCCTGGGCACACCGATCGATGACCAGGTGGCCAATCTGATCGTTGCACAGCTCCTGTTCCTCAACCATGAGGATTCGGAGCGCGAGATCAATATGTACATCAACTCCCCGGGCGGGCAGATTTATGCCGGTCTTGCCATCTATGACACCATGCAGATGCTATCGAATCCCATCAGCACGGTCGCCGTGGGTGTCACGGCCTCCTTTGGTACTGTGCTCCTGACCGCTGGTACTAAGGGCAGGCGCTTCGCCCTGCCCCACTCCACGGTCCATATGCACCAGCCCCTGGGTGGTGCCCAAGGCCAGGCTACCGATATCGAGATCGCCGCCAAGCAGATCCTCCGGCAGAAAGCCATCCTGAATGGGATTCTTTCCAAGCATACCGGCCAGTCCCTCGAGGTGATCGAACGGGATACAGATCGCGATATCTACATGGATGCCCGGCAGGCCGTTGATTACGGCCTGGTCGACCAGATCCTGGATGTTCCAGAGAAGCTTCCTTCTCAGTAAGACTGGAATAAGCTGAAAGCCCGCTGAGAGATCGGCGGGCTTTTGATTCCTGCGGGTATAATCTCTGCGCGTACCATGACCTTCTCAATTGTTGCCTGTGACTTGGAGGAATCCGCCTGGGGGGTTGCGGTCGCTTCCAAATTTCCGGCTGTAGGAGCTGTTGTGCCATGGGCCCAGGCCCCGGCAGGAGCGGTCGCCACACAATCTTTCGCCAACACTTCCTACGGCCCGCGCGGTCTCGCTCTAATGAGCAAGCAGATCTCTGCCCGTGAAGCCCTGGATCAGCTTCTCAAGGATGACGAGGGCGGACAACTTCGCCAGGTCGGGATGGTTGATGGGAAGGGAAATTCAGCCACCCATACAGGCGCAGGTTGTTTTCCATGGGCAGGCGGACGCGCTGGACCCGGATATGCCATCCAGGGAAATGTCCTGAAGGGAGAGCGCGTTGTGTCTTCTATGGAATCTGTCTTCTTGAGAACGGGTGGAGACCTGCCCAATCGATTGTTCCGCGCCCTATTGGCAGGCGACCGTGCCGGTGGGGATCGGCGCGGTCGGCAGTCCGCTGCCATTCTGGTCGTTAAATCCGGGGCCGGCTACGGCGGTTTCAATGATCGCTGGCTTGATTACCGCGTGGATGATCACGAGGATCCAGTGAAGCGGCTTGGCGAACTGATTGAACTCCACAGGTTGTATTTTGGAAGGAGCCCGGTGAAAGACAGGGTGCTCATCAAAGGCCAGGCCCTCCTTCGCCTTCAAAAGATTCTCCACAGTTTGCACTACCTGGATCAGGATATTTCAGGCGCTTACGATCCCGTTACTCGCTCTGCCCTGGAGGCGTTCCTGGGAAACGAGAATTTTGAAGAACGCGCCGATCTTTCAATTGGATGGATTGATCGCCCTGTACTCAGATTCCTCTTTTTGAAATATGAGAGATCCGATGCTGACAAACATTAGAGCCATGATTCTGGATATGGATGGCGTGATCTGGAAATCGGATATGCCGTTGGGAGATCTGCCCGCCATTTTCCAGCGCATCCGGAAAAAAGGTCTTGCATTCATCTTCGCGACCAATAATAGTACCCGCACGCCTGCTCAGTATGTGAAAAGGTTGTTCGAGTTTGGCGTTGAGGCGGAGCCGCACCAGGTGGTGACCTCTTCACAGGCTGCTGCCGCTTTGCTCTCCCGGCAGTTCCCATCGGGTTCGCCTGTCTATATGATCGGGGAAGATGGCCTGCGCGAGGCCCTCGAGCAGAAACAGTTCAAGGTACTCGCCGAAAGCGAAGCGGATCGGGCCCAGGCGGTCATTATGGGGATGGATCGCTCGATCAACTTCCAGAAAGCTTCTGAAGCCGCCTTGCTCGTCCGAAGCGGAATCCCTTTTTTTGGGACCAATCCAGACAAGACTTTTCCCACCCCGCGAGGAGAGATCCCCGGCGCGGGTGCCTGGTTATCTGTGCTTGTTACTGCAACTGGCGTACAGCCAGTGATTGCCGGCAAGCCGCATCCATATCTGATGGAGCTGGCATTGGAAATCCTTGGAACAACTCCTGCCGATACTCTGGTCGTCGGTGATCGCCTGGATACGGACATTGCCGCTGGGCAGGCGGTTGGCTGCCCGACCGCCCTCGTGCTCTCAGGGATCAGCACCCGCTCCCAGGCAGAAACCTGGACGCCTCCAGTGGATATGATCACCGAGAACCTTTCCAGCATGTGTGATGAATTGGGACTCTGAGACCTTGACTCCGCCTCTGATTCTTGATCTTGACTTACCTGGTCTGACCTCCCTCTTTCGAGACTGGGGCGAACCTGCCTATCGTGCCAGGCAGGTTTGGGAGGGGCTGTACCGGCATTATTTCGAATCGCCGGAGCAATTTTCAGCCCTTCCCAAGGTACTTCGTTACAGACTGGGTTCCGAGCTTCGTTTTGGCAGTATGCGACCCCGGGTGGTCCAGGATTCCTCCGATAGACTGACTCGCAAGACCCTGTTCGAACTGGATGATGGGAATCTGATCGAGGCCGTACTGATGCGATACGACAGGCGTCGCACACTTTGCATTAGTACCCAGGCCGGATGCGCAATGGGTTGTGTTTTTTGTGCCACTGGTCAGATGGGTTTCAAACGTCATCTCAGCAGCGGGGAGATCATTGCCCAGGTCCTTTATTACGCCCGCCTGCTCAAGGACGAAGGCCTCACAGTAAGCAACATTGTCCTGATGGGGATGGGTGAACCATTCCACAATTACGAGAATACCCTGGCCGCTGTCGACCGGTTAAACGATCCGGGTGGATACAATCTCGGCGCCAGGCGTTTTACGATCTCAACGGTGGGGTTGGTCCCTGCCATCCGGAGGTTTGCGGATGAGAAGAGACAGATCAACCTTGCCATTTCTCTTCATTCTGCTAATGATACCGCCCGGCTTGAAATGATGCCTGTAAATAAACGCTATGGGATCAAAGAGCTTGTAGAGGCCTGCCGGTATTACGCCGCGAAGACCGGCCGGCGGGTCACTTTTGAGTGGGCTTTGATTTATGGCGTGAATGACACTCCGGAAGCCGCGCGCAGCCTCGCCTCCCTGCTCAAGGGTCTGCTCTGCCACGTGAATGCCATTCCCCTGAATCCCACAGCTGGATATTCAGGACTTGCTTCCAACCGGGAACGTTCTGCGCAGTTCCGGAAGATACTCGTGGAAGCGGGTATCCCCTGCACGATACGTACACGGCGCGGGATAGATATTCAGGCGGGATGCGGTCAGTTGGCCGGGTCTGTGAAGTTCAATGTGATATGAATATAATAAAGGAGTAATGACTATGCGCATTAATTTTCCCTTTGCTTGTCAGAACTCCCTTCTTGCTGTATAGTCAGGACCATATCTGAAACTGGGAAATGGGTGAATATGCAATCCAGAACCAAATGGCTTGATCGAGCGATCCATCCTGCCCTTCCGGCGGTAACCATCGAGGTATTGATTTTTGCAGGCATTATTTTGCTTGCCTTCGTGTCGCGCTTCTACAATCTTGGCGCCCGCGTAATGAGCCACGACGAAAGCTTGCATACCTACTTCTCCTGGCTTTTATACCGCGGCCAGGGCTACCAACATACTCCCATGATGCACGGCCCCTGGCAGTTCCACTTTATTGCTCTATCTTACTTCCTCTTCGGTGTTAGCGATTTTACCGCTCGCATCCCGGCAGCATTGTTCGGGATCGCCAGCCTGGTAATGGTCTGGTACTGGCGTCATTTCCTGGGCCGGGTCGGGGCGCTCGTAGCCGGGGTGTTGATGCTGATCTCCCCTTACATGTTGTTTTACAGCCGGTATGTTCGGGAGGATATGTACGCGGTGTTCTCGGGTATTTTGATGCTTTATGTGGTTCTGCGATATCTCGAGACCGGCAGGCATAGATATTTGTACCTTCTGACGATCTCACTGGTCATTCACTTCCTGGATAAGGAGACCTCCTTCATTTATGCCGCCCAGCTGTTGCTCTATCTGGTCATTTACTTTATTTCCCGGGTGACCCGCCAGGCCTGGCGGCTTCGTCCCTCCGACTACCGCCCCTTTATCATTGCATTATCCATCGGGGTTCTCTTTCTGGCTGCCACGGGAGGCGTGGCTTTCTATGCCCGTGAGGCTTCAACTCTTTCTGGTACTGAGACCGCCGCCCCATCCAACCCGGACCAGATAGGTGTCTCCCCCACTGCTCCCGAGAACACGGCCCCTCTCTCAGTTCTGGGAGTCCTGGCTTTCCTGAGCCTGGCCACAATCGCCTTTGCTGCTTATTTTCTGATCCGGGGCTACGGTTGGAAGCAGATTCTTGCCGAGCGCTCCTTTGATATGCTGATACTGACAGGCACATTGATTCTCCCAAGCCTGACCCCCTTCCTCCTAAAGCTGACCGAGAGATGGGTACAGGTGACCCTCCCAACCGACGGTCCATCAGTGCAGAATCTCACCTCCACCGAGCTCACCGTCATTGCAGTGTATCTGGGGTTGGTTTTTGCCATTTCCATCCTGATTGGTTGGCTCTGGAATAAGAGGCTGTGGTGGAAGCTGGCCCTCACCTTCTGGGTTCCTTTTACTGTCTTCTACACCACTTTCTTCACCAATAGCGATGGCTTCTTCACCGGGACCCTGGGTTCCCTCGGCTACTGGCTGGTACAGCAAGGGGTTCAGCGGGGCAGCCAGCCCTGGTATTACTATCTTCTGATCCAGATTCCCATGTACGAATTCCTGCCTGCCCTGGGCTTGATCCTCGCGGTGTACCTCGGACTGCGCAGGCGGGAGATGAATACCCCTGTGTCTTCAGACAATGTTGAGGCTGAAGCCACAATTTCAGAAGGTGCCAGGATGAACCCGGGTGATGCTGATTCGGACCGTGACCCGAATTTCCTGAACACCTTTTCCCTGCTGGTATGGTGGAGTATTACGAGCTTGATCGCTCTCTCCTATGCCGGGGAGCGAATGCCCTGGCTCACCGTGCACATCACCTGGCCAATGATCCTGATCTCCGGCTGGGGATTGGGACAGGTGATCAACAGCGTGGATTGGGGGCGGCTGCGCGAGCAGAAGGCCCTGCTTACACTGGGGGTTGTGGTCATCTTTATTGCCAGCCTCTCCAGCGCCATCTACAACTGGAATATGAATTCTCCCTTCCAGGGCCGGGAGTTGGCGCAGCTCCAGGCGACCAGCGCGTTTATACTGCCGGCTGCAGTTGCCGTGGCTTCTGCGCTGGCCTTGTTCTACCTTCTGCGCGGCTGGACTTCTGCCCAGATAAAGCCGGTCTTCACTCTGACGTTCTTCGCATTTCTGGTGATCATCACCGGCCGCGCCGCCTTCCGGGCCGCCTATATTTTCTATGATGACGCCACTGAATTTCTTGTCTACGCACACGGGGCGCCGGGGATCAAGCAGGTAATCAGCCAGGCAGCGGAGATTTCCGAGCGGACCGTCGGTGGACTGAACGTTGCTCTTGCCTACGATGCAAGTGCTCCAGATACAGGCGTTTCATGGCCATTTGTCTGGTATCTGCGGGACTTCACCAACCAGCGCTCTTTCGATGCCCCTACCCGATCCTTGCGAGATTCGACCGTGGTCATTGTGGACCAGAAGAATTTCGACAAGATTGAGCCTGCCCTGGGCCCGGACTACTTCCGCGTTGACTATATCCGTATGTGGTGGCCCATGCAGGATTATTTTGGAGTTGTCACCCCGCGCGATCCAACAATCCCCTTTGACAGCAATTATTCCTGCCGCGGATTGCTGGGTGTTTTCCGCCTGTTCAGGAGCCAGGATTATTCCCGCTTCTGTGATGTGTTCACGAATCCGGCCATCCGCGCAGGGATTCTGAATATCTGGTGGAACCGCGACTACACGCGGTACGCTGAAGCCACCGGTCACACTGACCTGACCCTGGCGACCTGGCAGCCGGCTGATCAAATGCGCCTGTATATACGCAAGGAGGTCGCTTCCCAGATCTGGAACTATGGCGTCGGACCGGTTCAATCCGAGGCCGTCGTCGATCCCACCGAGGGGAAGATCGTTGAGCTGGCCGCAGACCGGATCATCACATCCGCTCAGATCCAGCCTGCCGGGATGAACATGCCGCGTTCACTGGCATTTGCCCGTGATGGGAGCTTCTACGTTGCAGATTCGCTCAATCACCGCATCCTGCACATGGATCCAGATGGAGGCCTTCTAAATTCCTGGGGATCCTTTGCCCAGAGCACCGATCAGGCCGCGGCGCCTGCGGGGACCTTCAACGAACCCTGGGGAGTGGCCGTCGGTCCCGATGGTTCTGTATACGTAACCGACACCTGGAATCACCGGGTTCAGAAATTCACCAAGGATGGAAAGCCCCTTGCGCAATGGGGTATCTTCGGCCAGGCTGAGACACTGGATGCTCTTTATGGCCCCCGCGGCATCGCTGTAGACCCTGAGGGCAGGGTCTACGTTGCCGATACCGGCAACAAGCGCATTGTTGTCTTTGATGCCAACGGAACGCCGCTGACCCAGTTTGGCTCGGGAGGTTTCGAGCCCGGGCAGTTCGATGAACCGGTCGGGATCACAGTGGATTCAAGCGGCAAGGTCTATGTGGCCGACACCTGGAACCAGAGGATCCAGACCTTCCTTCCCTCCGCCGATGGGCTTACCTTTACTCCGGATAAACAGTGGGATGTGTATGGATGGTTCGGGCAGTCGCTGGAGAACAAGCCTTTCATTGCGGTGGATTCACAGGACCGGGTATTTGTCACGGATCCCGATGGTTACCGGGTTTTGGAGTATTCCGCCTCCGGCGACCTGATCCAGGTCTGGGGTGATTATGGGGAAACTGAGACCACCTTCGGCCTCCCCTCCGGGATCGCGGTCTCTCCGGATGGCGGCATCTGGGTCACTGACTCGGTCAACCAGCGCATCATGAGGTTCACGGTTCAGTAGGTTCGGGAATAGCTGTATTCAAGAAGGGCAATAGACCATCGCCCTTCTTAAATCGCGCGCCAAGGCTTATAAAAGTGCCGGTGGTATAATCGCCGTGCAATAATCCCAGGCGAAAGCCTGTTCAAGAGGATGCAATGAAACTGCATGAATACCAGTCAAAACAGCTATTCTCAAAATACGGCATACCCATCCCCAAGGGGCAGGTAGCGGCTACCGCAAGCGAAGCAAGACATATCGCAACAGAGCTCGGTGGCCGCGTTGTTATTAAATCGCAGGTGTTGGTGGGGGGACGCGGCAAGGCGGGCGGGGTGAAGCTTGCAAATAATCCCCAGGAGGCCGAGCAGCTTGCCACACAGATTCTCGGGATGGAGATCAAGGGGCTTCCGGTCCGCAAAGTGCTGGTGGACGAAGCCGCCGGCATCGATCAGGAGATCTATTTCGCCATCACAAATGACCGCGCTGCCCGTAAACCTGTAATGATGGCTTCAGCCGCCGGTGGCATGGATATCGAGGAGGTGGCTGAGAAAACCCCCGAGAAGATCGTCAAGGTGCATATCGATCCGCTTCTGGGTCTGAGGGATTACCAGGCGCGTGATATCGCCGCATCGATCGATCTGCCCCGCCAGTATTGGAAGGATTTTGCGTTGATCGCCAACGGGCTGTGGAAGGCTTACAGCCTCAACGATGCCACCCTGGCTGAGATCAATCCCCTGGTTGTTACCAAGGATAAGCGCCTCATCGCGCTGGATGGCAAGGTCATTATCGATGACAACGCCCTCTTTCGCCATCCTGAATTGGCAGAGATGCGCGATATCGATGAGGAAGCGGCGGCCGAGACCGAGGCCCGGAAATACGGGCTCTCCTTCATCAAGCTGGATGGGGATATCGGATGCATGGTCAACGGCGCGGGCCTGGCCATGACCAGCATGGATATCGTCAAGCTGTTCGGGGGTGAGCCCGCCAATTTCCTCGATATCGGCGGAGGCGCCGGGGCTGAGAAGGTTGCCGCAGCTCTGCGGATCATTCTCACGGATCCCAACGTGAAGGCTGTTCTCTTCAATATTTTCGGTGGAATCACGCGCGGGGATGAGGTTGCCCGCGGGATCCTGGTTGCCCTTGACGAGGTCAAGCCAAAGGTACCAATGGTGGTTCGCCTGGTAGGGACCAACGCCGAGGAGGGCCGCCAATTGCTGGCGGATGCGAATATGATCACCGCCACAACCCTGGCCGATGCCGCTCGCAAGGCGGTCGCGGCTGCAAAGGACGCCCGCTCATGAGCATTCTTGTCAACAAGGACACACGCCTTCTGGTGCAGGGCATTACGGGAAACGAGGGCCTCTTCCATACGACCCAGATGGTGGCTTATGGGACCCAAGTGGTTGCCGGGGTGACACCGGGCAAGGGCGGGGAGTGGGTGCTTGATGGAAAGATCCCCGTCTTCGATTCGGTTAAGTTGGCCTCTGAGGCCACCGGGGCCAATGCCACGATTATCTTCGTCCCGGCTCGCTTCGCTCCGGATGCCCTTTTTGAGGCCGCGGATGCAGGCATTCCTCTGATTGTCTGCCTCACCGAAGGCATCGCCGTCCAGGATATGATGCGCGTGCGTAATTATCTCGATCAGAAAAATGTCAGACTGATCGGTCCCAACTGCCCGGGGCTGCTTACGCCTGGCGAGGCCAAGGTGGGGATCATTCCCGGGAATATCGCCATTCCCGGGAATATCGGTGTCGTTTCGCGTTCCGGCACCCTTACCTACGAGGTGTTGTATGCCTTGATGCAGGCGGGCATGGGCGCTTCCACCTGCGTGGGAATTGGCGGAGACCCGATTAATGGGACGAACTTCATCGATGTCCTGGACCTTTTCGAGCATGACCCGCACACTGAGAAGGTGGTGATGATCGGTGAGATCGGCGGCACCGACGAAGAGAAAGCCGCAGAGTTTATCGCCTCCCGGATGACCAAGCCGGTCGTCTCCTTTATTGCTGGCCAGACTGCTCCTCCCGGAAAGCGTATGGGCCATGCCGGCGCGATTATCGAGGGAAAGGCTGGTACCGCAGCGGACAAGGTCCGGGCTCTCGAAGCCGCCGGCGTCCGCGTGGCAAAGCACCCCGAGGAGATCCCCGACCTTTTGCAGTAGGTGCGCGATCACACTGGATTCGGATGGGCCAGGCCAAATAATTAGAGCCGCCTTCAAGGCGGCTCTACGTTATAATCGCTTCAGACGGTCTACTTGTGTGAGTCGATGTATTTGACGGCCTCTCCCACGGTGGTAATGCTCTGGGCATCTTCATCCGAGATCTCCGCCCCAAATTTATCCTCAAATGCCATGATCAACTCCACCAGATCGAGCGAATCCGCCTCCAATTCCTCACGGAATCGCGCTTCGGGTGTAATTTTCGCCTCTTCCGAGCCAAGCAGATCTACAATGATCTTCTTGACCTCTTCATATGTATCAGCCATCTGATCCTCCTGAATTAGGGTCCTAAAATATGGGCTGGCCTATTGTAATCCTTTCATTTGGACTGTCAAGCCAGCCGTTTTCCCGGTAGGGAATATCAATCACAGGAACACGCTCCCATGCCAAAAGTTGCGCCGATTACCGATAGGAAGGAGGACCATATCCGCATTAATTTGGAAAAGGATGTGCGCTCCTCCCTTTCTACAGGCCTGGAGAGGTATCAATTCATCCACCAGGCCCTTCCCGAGATCGATCTCCGCGCCGTGGATCTCTCGCTTGATATCTTCAACAAACGGCTTAAATCCCCCGTCCTGATCAGTTCCATGACCGGCGGAACGGCACAGGCTGGAACCATTAACCGCCGGCTTGCCGAGGCAGCTCAGGAACTGGGCTTCGCCATGGGCGTCGGCTCCCAGCGGGCCGCCCTTGAGAATCCAGACCAGACTTCCACCTTTGCGATCCGCCGTTTTGCGCCGGACATTCTCTTGTTCGCCAACCTGGGCGCCATCCAGCTGAACAATGGCTATGGCGTGGATGAGTGCTGGCGGGCCGTGGAGATGATCGAAGCGGATGCCCTGTATCTGCACCTCAATCCTCTCCAGGAGGCCGTTCAGCCTGGTGGGGACACCAACTATGCTGGCCTTGCAGCAAAGATCACGGAGATTTGCAAAGAATTGGAGGTTCCGGTGGTCGCCAAAGAGGTGGGTTGGGGCATCTCGCCCCAAACCGCTCACTTGTTGGCTGAATGTGGCGTATCCGCCATAGATGTGGCTGGCGCGGGCGGCACCAGCTGGTCACAGGTTGAAATGCATCGCGCGCCGGATGAATTTACCCGACAACTCGCCGCCACGTTTGTGGGGTGGGGTATCCCTACTTCTGATTCCATCCTCAATGTACGCCAGGCTGCTCCCGGGATGCTGATTTTTGCCAGCGGAGGGATCAAAGATGGGCTGGATATTGCAAAATCCCTTGCATTGGGCGCCTCCCTGGGAGGCATGGCTGGATACTTCTTGAAAGCCGCCGCAGAATCGACTGAACACATTGTGGAATTCGGCCGGCTCATCGCCGAACAGATCCGGGTGTCTATGTTTGCCGCGGGGGCCCAAAACCTTAAGGCCCTGACCAGCGAAAAACTCATCACTCAATCGGCATGATCTATGGATGACACCGGGAAAAGGATGATGATAACTACTGTTATTTTCGATTTTGGCGGGGTTCTTATCGATTGGAATCCTCGTCACCTGTATCGCCGATTCTTTGACTCGGCTTCGGAGATGGAGGACTTCCTCACTGAGATCGATTTCCCGGCCTGGAACCTTCACCAGGATCGGGGCCGCCCCTTCGCGGATGGAGTCCGGGAATTGAGCGCGCACTTTCCCCACCGCGCCGGTCTGATTCGTGCGTATCATGAGCATTGGGAGGAATCGGTGGGCAGCCCGATTGATGGCAGCCTGGATATCCTTCGTGAGGTCAAGCAGGCAGGTTATTCCGTTTTTGGGCTCAGTAATTGGTCCGCGGAGACTTTTCCGCTTACCCTCGCAAAATACGATTTTTTTGAGCTTCTGGATGGATATATGCTCTCAGGGGAGGTGGGGTCTGCAAAACCTGATCCCTTGATTTTCCGACTTGCCATGGAGAAATTTCGACGCAGTCCCGCGGAGTGTCTCTTTATTGATGACTCGCCAGCAAACATTTCGGCGGCTTCCTCTTTGGGCTTCGCCTGCATCCAGTTTCAAAGCCCGCCGCAGTTGGCCCAGGAATTGGGAAGACTGGGAATTTTTGAGAGGCCTGCCTGATGTTGGATCTGGCACCTTCCATTGAAGCCGAGCTGAAACGTCAGGTATCCCGCCTCGATCAGCCTGCCACCGCGATTTTCCATGAAATGCTGACGTATCACATGGGCTGGACAGGAGAAGGAGCCGGACCCGAAGCGGTCGGCAAGCGAATCCGCCCCCGGCTTCTGTGCCTCGCCTATCTGGCCGCCGGGACTAACCCCCCGCTGGAAGCTGCCTTGCCCGCGGCCGCTGCAGTCGAGCTTGTTCACAATTTCAGCCTTGCACATGATGATATTGAGGACAACTCCCCCACTCGCCGTGGACGCCCGACGCTCTGGAAGCGGTGGGGCATTCCTATGGCCATCAATGCCGGCGACGCTCTTTTTGTGCTTGCCGACCAGGCCATCATTGATCTGGACAGGTATCACCCTGCCTCCATGGTTGTTCAGGCAGCGAAGATCCTCCATGAGACTTGTCTCGCCCTTACCCGGGGACAATTCCTGGACATGAGTTTCGAGGAGCGCGACGACGTGCTCACGGAGCAGTATCAGGAAATGATCGCAGGAAAAACAGCCGCCTTGCTGCAGGCCTGCTGCTCGATCGGCTCGCTTTTGGGAGGGGCCACGGAAGGGACACAGCGTGCTTATGCAGCCTTTGGTAATGGGCTTGGGATGGCTTTCCAGGTTCAGGACGATATCCTGGGCATTTGGGGAGATGAGGACTCAACTGGCAAATCCACTGCCAGTGACCTGCTGGAGAGAAAGAAGTCTCTGCCGGTTCTTTTTGGGCTGGGTAGGAATGGGCGTTTCGCAGCGCGCTGGAAGCAGGGATCCGTCCACCCCGGAGAAGTTCAGGAATTAGCCCGGCTTCTCAGGGATGAAGGCGCGTATGACTATGCGCATGAGCAGTCTCGCTACTGGATGGACACTGCCATCCGCAGCCTTGAGGAGGCCAAACCTCAGGGAGAAGCTGCCCGGGCTTTATCCTCCTTGCTTCAAATGCTCCTGAATCGCGACCGCTGATTCCTTCGCGTTCACCCAATGATCAGGGTGGGCCTGCATCTCACTTGACATGACCTTCGCGGCTGGCTATAATCCCCTTCTGCATGCGGGTGTAGTTCAGTGGTAGAACGCTTGCTTCCCAAGCAAGATATCGTGGGTTCGAGTCCCATCACCCGCTCTCCAAAGTCGAGGCTTTTGAGCCTCGACTTTTTTGTTGGGTGATTTGCAAGGTTGCTGTTATGTAGCCAAATCCGGCCGCAAGTACAATCTTCCTCGGAGATTTGGATGCATAACATGAAAACGATCCTGTATGTAGAAGACAACCTTGACAATCGCAGCCTGATCCGGCGGGTGCTGGAGGCTGAAGGCTATAGGGTTCTGGAAGCCCCCACGGCTGCGGATGCCCTCGGCGCATTGGAGAACGGCAATCCGGATGTCATCCTCATGGACATCAATATGCCTGACATGGATGGATATGCGCTGACCGCACAGATCCGCGCCATGCCCGCCCATACCCATGTTCCGATCGTGGCCGTAACAGCCAATGTCATGCGGGGGGATCGTGAAAAATCCCTGGAAGCCGGGTGTGACGGTTACATTCAAAAGCCCATCGACATAGATGACCTGTCCCGCCAGATCGAACGATTCATAAGGAGCGCCCATGACTAATACGGCGCCGCTGGTCTCCGATACCCAGCCCATCCGCAAGCCCGCCATCCCAAAGGATACGACCGTCCTGGTGGTGGAGGACAACGTCTCCAATTTTGTCCTGATCGCGCGCATGCTTGGATATCTGGGGATCCATTGCGAATGGAAGACCTCGGGCTATGAGGTGGTTGAGTATGCCGATACCCTTCCCCGCCTCGATCTGATCCTTATGGATATCCGCCTGCCTTATGAGGACGGCTATGGCGCCCTGCGCAAGATCCGCGCCTCCGAACGATTAAAGGCGATCCCCATTGTTGCCGTCACTGCCGAGGCCAGCCGTGAGCAGATGAACAAGGCCCGCGCTTCAGGCTTCGATGGCTTCCTTGGGAAGCCTCTCGACCCGGATCGATTCCCTGATCAGATCCGCCGCATCCTCGGCGGCGACCCCGTTTGGGAATACACCTAAGCCATGAGCGCCTCATCCGACTCTCCCTCGTCTACAGCGGGCAATATAAAATTCAGGGCGAGCCTGCGCCGGACGCTGATCCAGACGCTTGTTCTGCTGACCCTGATCCCCCTCATTGCAATGGGCCTTGCAGCCTACCTGCGCTCCAGCAGTCTCCTGCGCCAACAGGCGGTCTCGCAGATGCAGACCCTGATCAGCAGCCAGCTGAAGGATGTGGTTCTGCTGTTTAAGACCAAGGCGATCCGCCTGGAGCGGCTAACCAACCGCAGCGATCTGACCTCCATTGTTGAGCAGGCTCTCCACAGTAACCGGCAAAGCCTCACCTTTAATGCCATTCGCGGCAGCCTGCTCGAGAATTACAACGCGCTGGTTGTAAACGAAGAGAACCCCACCTTCAATCAATTCCTTGTGATTCGCCCCAATGGAAATATCCTGGTTTCCACGAATGAGGCCTGGGAAGGCCTTACGCTGAAGGATACGCCTCTGGCCAGGAAATTGTCCTCGCGCGAACCTGTTACGGTCACCCTCTTCGACCTCCAACCGCTCTATCCCCAGAAGCTTGCTGCCTTCACGATCCAGCCCTACTTCAGTTCAGGTGGCTCATACCTGGGTTCGCTGGTCGGCGTTACCGAGCCTCAAAGTCTGGCGATCCTGCTTCAGCCGCTGGTCAACCTGAGCCCTTCGGCCGACGCCTATTTCGTCACTCCCTCGGGCTTGCTGATTGGCACCGATCCCTATACCAACGACCTGGGCCCGCTTTCAGCCTCGGATACCCAGGTCTCGAAGATTGAGGCTGCTTTTGCCTCAATGATGCAGCCCGGGGCTGCCTCTTCCCCCGCCTCGTTGAATTTTCCCCTCCGCAGCGGCCAGCCGGTCATCGCCCAGGCCCAATGGCTTCCCGAATTGGAGACCGGTGTGGTGCTCCAGCTCCCGGAAGCAGTCGTACTGGGAGAGATCAATACTCTCATCCCCTTTACCATTCTGGTCGTGTTGAGCGCGCTGCTGGCCATGGGGCTGGTGATCGGCGCAGCCATCAACCGGTTGATCAATCCGGTGCTCGCACTTACCAAGATCACCCAGCGCTTCGCGGACGGAGATCTGAGCGAGCGCGCGGCGGTAAAAAGCCGTGACGAAGTCGGGCTTCTATCGCATTCCTTCAACCAGATGGCCAATGAGCTGTCCAGTCTGTACCGCTCGCTGGAACAAAAGGTCGAGGAGCGCACGCGCCAGATCCGCACAGCTGCCGAGGTGGCACAGGGCATCACCGCTTCCCCCAGCATCGATGAACTGATGCACACGACCACCCGCCTGATCGTGGAACGTTTTGGCTATTATCATGCCGGCATTTTTATGCTTGACCGGAGCGGCAAGGTGGCGACCATCCGTGCAGCCTATGGACCCGCCGCCGGTGAAATGCTTCAGCGCAGTCACAGCCTGGAAGTGGGCTCGAACTCGATTGTGGGTTGGGTGACCTCCAAAAATGAGCCTCGTGTCGCCTCGGATGTTGGCGAAGATCCCTTCCACTTCCGGAACACATTGCTTCCCGACACCCGCGCCGAAGTGGGTATTCCAATCTCATCCGGGGAGCTGGTTTTCGGCGCGCTGGATGTGCAGAGCATCGAGTCGAATGCCTTTGATGCCGAAGCCGTCATCGTTCTTCAGACCCTTGCCAATCAGATCGCGGCCGCGCTTCAAAATGCTGGCGTGGTCGAATCCGCCCAGGTCAATTTCCAGGAACTGGAGAGGCTGTACCGGTCCAGCCGCCAGATCGCCCAATCCTTAAGCATCCCAGAAGCGCTGGCGGTGGTCTCCAGTGCGCTTCGCGCCTCCCCTTACGTGACCGCCATCTTTTCCGCCGTTCCCGGCTCTCTGAAGTTGGATTCACTAAATGATCCGCAGAACCAGGCCGGGACAGGACAAGCCCCCAGGGAGCTGCGCATTTCACCCTTCGAGGCAGCACAGCAGATCTCCGGGGGGACCATTTATGATCTTTCCTCTCCCACTGTTCCTCCGGTCTTCTCGCGGATCCCCCAGGCTCTGGGATGCCAATCTGCCGCCTACCTTCCGATCATGCATGAGCAGCAACTGCGCGGCCTGATCATGATTGCCTCCCGGGCCGAGCGGATCACCCGCTCCATCCTCCAGCCTTATGCCAGCCTGGCAGATCTCACCTCTATCAGTATCGAGAAGATCCTCAACGCCCAGGCAGCCCAGCAGAAATTAAACGAGCTTAATGCCCTGGTTTCGATTGGGCAGACCGTTTCGGCCGCAACTGATTCGGAAGAGCTTTATGCCTCTGTTCACCGCCAGGTCCAGACCGTGATCGGGGATTTTGACTTTTCCATTGCCCTTTACGATCCAGCTTCGGAGAGCCTCCGGATACCTTACAGCTATGCAGATGGAAAGGTATCCCAGTATGGAGCCTACCCCGCTGGCGACAGCTTGCTGTCGGTCCTGGTGCGCGGCCAGGAGCCCATCCTCCTTGTGGAAGATGCAGAGAGAAGGACCATGGCCATGGGCGCCAGGCTCGCCGGGCGTCCGGCGCAATCCTGGATCGGAGCTCCCATGATCCTGAACGGCCAAGCCATGGGCGCCCTTGTGGTCCAGGACTCCGAGCACGAGCATGCATTTTCCGAGGAGCATCTCAGGTTCCTCTCTGCCCTTGCCTCACAACTGGCCGGATTATTCTACAACCAGCGCTTGCTTGAAGACAGCCGGGTGCGCGCCATCCAGCTTGAGACGGCTGCCGAGATCGCCCGCGATATCAGCAGCTCTCTGGATCTGGACGAGCTCCTCTCCAGGGCTGTGAATTTTATCCGCGAACGGTTCAATTTTTATCACGCCGCTGTCTTCCTCATCGATCACACCGGTGACTTCGCTGTGATCCGCGAGGCGACCGGTGATGCTGGCGCCCAACTGAAGCGCGCCGGTCACAAGCTGGGCATTGGCTCCAAATCCATCGTGGGATATGTTGCCGGACGCGGCGAGCCGCTCATCATCAATGACACCAGCAAGGATCCCACGTATTACGCCAATCCCCTGCTCCCCGAGACAAGAGGCGAAGCAGCCACGCCATTGAAGGTCGGTGACCGTATCCTGGGGGTGCTCGACGTGCAGAGTACCCAGCCCTACGCCTTCAATGATGACAACCTGCGAACCCTTGCCATTCTGGCGGACCAGCTTGCCATCGCAGTCGTCAACAGCGAGCTCTTCTCCGAGACCCAGGAGCATCTCTCGCAGCACCGCCTCCTCCACCACATTACCACCACGGCAGCCTCCGGGACAACCCTGGAGGAGGCCCTTACCAGCGCGGTAAATGGCTTACAGGTCACCCTGGGTGGAGATCGTGTCTCCATCCTCCTGCTCGACCGGGAACGGGGCGAACTGCATATCCAGGCCTGGGTGGGATACTCCGAGGATGCCAGCCGCATCCGCATTCCGGTCGGGACCGGGATCACGGGTTGGGTGGCTTCTCACCGCCGCCCCCTCCGTATAGGTGACGCGGTGGAGGATCCCCGCTACATCCAGCTCAGTCCCAACACGCGGTCCGAGCTGGCCTTGCCGCTGATCTACCGCAATGAGCTGCTGGGTGTCCTCAATGTGGAAAGTGAACAGCTCAATGCATATTCCGACAATGATGAGGAAATGCTCGGCACCCTCGGCGGCAGCCTGGCCGCGGTCATCGCCAATGCCCGCCTGCTGGAACAGATCCGCGGGCAGGCGGAACGCGAGCGCCTCCTGTTCGAGATCACCAGCAAGATCCGCCGCTCCACCGATATGGACACCATCCTTTCCACCACCGCAAGCGAGCTGATCAAGGTCCTTGGAGCCCGCCGCACCCGCATCCGCGTCGAGCCGGCCCTTGCCCGGGTGGAGGAAAAGGCGGAGGCCAATGAAGGCCAGGGCAGGCAGCCATGAACAATTTCAACCTGGATGCCCTTGCTGAAAAAACTCTGGACCGCCTGGGCGGCTGGTTTCTGCCTGCCTCGGTAGGCCTGGTTCAGGTCCTGGCAGCCCTGGTAGGCCCTGCCTTCCTGATCTCCCAAAGCAACGCCCAGCTGCCCCCCGCGCAGTTCACCCGCGGGTTGCTCATTTCGCTCCTTATGACGCTGATCGGGGTCATCACCGGCGCTGCCTGGGCTTACTTTGGAAATCCCATCGCGCGAATGCGGCTGGACGAGTGGCATCGCA
>CAZSPX010000004.1:22585-43850 GCA_964608885.1 uncultured Anaerolineaceae bacterium
TGGGCTTACTTTGGAAATCCCATCGCGCGAATGCGGCTGGACGAGTGGCATCGCAACAAAAGACTCTCTCTCGACCTTGTGCGCGAGGCGCGTGCCTGGCAGGAGATCAACTCTCTCACACTGCGGTTCATTCCGATCGTTGGTTTTCTCTTTCTGGTCGGCCAGATTGTCCCGGTGACCCTGTACCTGTATATTGTCTTCCATATTACCGGGAACCAGGTCATCTATATCCTGCTGGGCACCGTGGCAGCAGCCATCGGCAGCACGTCCCTGTCAGTCCTCATTCTGGAGCAGATTCTCAAACCTGCCCGCCGCGTGCTCACGCCTCAGGCCTTCGATGCGCAGTTGAAAGGCGCCACCCAGTTTCGCCTGACCTACAAACTTTTGGGCATTGCTGCAGCCCTGATCCTCTTGAGCGTGTTCCTGATCGCGCCGATTGGGTTCCGGCACACCCTGCAGGCGGCCAGTGGCGCAGGCGCCTCCACCCTGCAGAGCTTCCAGATCCAATCCATATTGGCCACCGTTGTGATCATCGCGCTTGGCCTTTTCATAGCCTATCTTATTGTTCGCTCCATCATCCTGCCTATCCGCAGTATGATCGCCGCCTTCAGATTGGTGGAGACCGGCGATCTTTCCCAGCGCCTGACCGCTGTGAACACCGATGAGGTGGGCGAGCTGGCCATCTACTTCAATCACATGATCGAGCGGCTGTCCGTGCTCCAGCAGTCCCTGGAAAGCCAGGTCCATGAACGGACTTCACAGCTTCGCGCCACCGTCCAGGTCGGCAACGCCATTACCGCCATCCTGGATAGCGACGAATTGATCGAGCGCGTTGTGAACGTGATCACCGAGGAGTTCAATTACTATTATGCGGCCCTCTTCCTGACTGATCCATCCGGCAACTGGGCTGAGCTGCGCGCCGCCACTGGTGATGCCGGGCGTGTTCTGAAGGCCAACCATCACCGGTTGGAGATCGGGAGCCGCAACATGGTCGGGCGCGCCATCCAGACTCGTGAGCCGGTGGTTGCCATGAACACTTCCGAAGGCCCGGCCCGGTTTGAAAATCCCCTGCTTCCATACACCCGCTCCGAGATCGCCCTGCCCCTGGTGGTGGGAGATCGGGTCTACGGTGCGTTGGACGCCCAATCAACCCGCGAGGGTGAATTCACCCCCGAGGTGATCGAGACCCTGAAAACCATGGCCAACCAGGTTGCTGTGGCGCTGGACAATGCCCGTTCCTTCCAGAGCGCCCAGCGCGCCCTCCAGGATATGCAGGCGATCCAGCGCCAGTACCTGCTGGACTCCTGGGAGGGCTTTACTGCGGAGAAGGGCTCTCTGGACTATGCCATTGGAGAGGCCGAGCCAGGAGAAACGCTCTCCGAGATGGAGATCCCTCTTATTCTGCGCGACCAGCCCATCGGCGGGATCCAGGTCTCGGGCGCCCGGGATTGGACTGCGGAGGAAAAAAGCATGATCGAAGCCATCGCCGCCCAGGCTGCACTGGCTCTGGAGAATGCCCGCCTCGTGGAAGAGAGCCAGTCCTCTGCTCGCCGGGAGCATGTTGTGTCTGAGATCACCAGCAAGATCTGGACCTCAGCCACCACGGATGCCATCCTCCAGACCGCTGCCCGCGAACTGGGGCGCGCGCTGGAGACGGACGAAGTGACCATCGAGCTGAAGGTGGAGGAGAAATGATCTACCGCGAACTGAATGCAAAACCGGCTGAGGGTTTCTCCTTCCAGGCCTGGCGCGAACAATTTTTGTATGTGATCATGCGAGGCGCTGTGATCTTTGGGCCGGTGGCCCTGGTCCCATCCCTCCTGGCCAATCGCAACCCCATCATGCTGGTGCTTTACGGGGGCGTTTATCTTGCCTTGCTGATCGCCACCTTCGCGAAGCTCTCTTACACCTTTCGTGCCTGGACTTTTATAAGCCTGTTCTATGCATTAAGCCTGGGCGGTCTGTACGAGACCGGCATCTGGGCCAATGCACGTGTGTTTTTTGTCGCCACCGCACTGATCACAAACATGCTCATTTCACCCCGCGCCAGCATTTGGACGGCCATCTTTACCCTCCTTACTGCAGCTGTCGGAGGCTGGCTGATCCTGAGCGGACGTATGCAGATCACCACCCCGGGCATGTGGCCGGGCGATATCACCACCTGGATCCGCGGCGGGGCCTTGATCGTGATGCTGGATGCCATTTTCATTCTCGGCATCGATCTGCTGATGAAGGAATTTGTGAACGCCCAGGATCGTGCCTCCCACTCTCTCAAGGAACTGGAAGCTGAACGCCGGCTCCTCGAGCAGCGGGTGGAAACGCGCACCCGGGAATCGCTTCAAAAAACAGCCCGGCTTGAAGCCTCCGCTTATGTTGCCCGCAAGATCGCGGACATTCGCGATCTGCAGGAATTATTGAACGATATTGTTCATACAGTAGCCGAACAGTTCAGGTTCTATCACGTTGGGATCTTCATGCTGGATGAGGGCTCCCGGAACGCCGTTCTGCAGGCCGCCTCCTCCGAAGGAGGCGCAAAAATGCTTGAAGCCGGTCATCGTTTGAAGGTGGGAGGCAAGGGCATTGTGGGCTTCGTCACGGGCAAAGGTCAGCCTCGTATCGCATTGGATGTTGGCTCGGACGAATTTTTCCTGAAAAATCCGCTTCTGCCCCTCACCCGCTCCGAGATGACGGTCCCTCTGATCGCCCGCGAGCGCGTTATTGGCGCACTGGATATCCAATCCGAGCTTCCTCAAGCCTTTTCAGAAGGCGATCTGGAGGTAATGCAGGCCCTTGCTGGACAGTTGGCCACTGCCATTGAGAATGTGCGCCTCATCTCCGAATCTCAGGCAGCCGTTGCGCAGTTTGAATCTGTAAACTCCCTCCTGACTCCTCAGTTGTGGGGGCGTTTCCTGAGAGGCCGCCGGCACGCATTCCAGTACAAGCCCACCGGCCTCCGGCCCTACGACGGCTCGCAGCCCATCCCGGATTCCGGTACCCTCCGGATTCCCCTCACCCTCCGCGGCCGGGAGATCGGGGTCATCCACCTGCACCGTAAACCCTCCGCGCCGCCGTGGGGCAGCCGCGAACGCGAGCTTGCCACCGAGGTTGCCGCCCAGGTCGCACTGGCCCTGGATAATGCCCGCCTGCTTGAGGAAACCACCCACAGGGCTGAGGTGGAGCGCCTCACCTCCGATATTTCCACCCGTATCGGTTCCTCGACCCTCTACGAATCCATCATCAAGACTGCTGCCGAGGAGCTCAGCCGGGCTTTGGGCGGGTCCGAGGTGCTTGTTCAGATCCAGCCCACGCAGCCGAATGCCTCCGGGAATGGGCACAAAGGAGGGACCACGGCATGACCCCTCCCGATCAACAGACGAAAGCGAAATCCGATGCTGGATAACCCCCTCACTCAACCCCCGCACGAAATCGACGATCAGGTTTCGGAGCGCCGGACAAACCTGCTCTGGATCAGCATCCTGGCTTTCATCGCCCTGGTGATTGCTGCTTTTATCAGTTACCGGATCTCTTCCCAGAGTGACACTCCCAGCTACCTGGGCACCTACATTGCAGGCGGGTTATCCGTGATTGCCCTCGCCACGGCGCTCCTTGGGGGTTTTGGAAGGGTATCCATTGGGAGCGGCCTCTTCATGGGTGTCCTCCTGGTGCTGACACTGGCGCTGCCATACCTGGCTGCGGGCCAGGTCGCTGCTCCGGCGATCGCCAGCCTGCTGATCATCACTGTCATGGCGGCAGTCACTCTCCCCTCGCCATGGCCGGTGAGAGTAGGCGCAGTGAGTCTGGTGGTGAGCCTTGGGGTCATTATCCTTGACCTTTTCCTTCCTGCCACGTTTGGGATCCGTTCGTCCTCGATCGCTGCGGTACCCCTGTCCCTTGGATTATCGGCCGCCTATGTCTATTTCATCCTGCGCCGGTTTTCCTTATACCCGCTTCGAATAAAGATCCTGGTGGCCTTCCTTCTCGTCACCATTGTTCCACTGGCCATCCTTGGCGTGTATAACAATGCTGTCATCCGACGGAATCTTCGCGAGCAGGGCAATCGAGAGCTCGAGAACCTTGCCAACCTGACCGCTGCGCAGTTGGACAGCTTTGTCGCCAACCAGATCGATGCGGTGCGCGTTGCTGCCAGCCAGCCGCAGTTGATCCACTACCTGGCTCTGTACCCGGCCAACCTCCGGGCTGGAGAGGCCAGAAACGACGCCCTGGCGATCCTCAATGGTTTTGAGCAGGCCGACCCCATCTACATCGAATCCATGGGTCTCCTCGATCTCGAAGGCGTGAACGCCCTGGATACCGAGCCAAGATATATCGGAAGGCAGGAGGTGACTTTCGAGTATTTTTGGAGAGTGCTTCGTTCCGGCCAGGCGTACGTATCGGATTTGAATTTCCGGGATCGAACTCCTCACATTTACTTTAGCGCCCCGGTCCGCAATGAATCCGGGAAGATCATTGGGGTCATCCGGGTTGAATATAACGGTTTTATCCTCCAATCCCTGGTCAAACCCCTGGTCACCCAGCCGGGTTACCTCCTCTCCCTCCTGGACCAGGCCAACTATGTCCGCATGGCTTATTCCGGTAGGAACTATGAGCTCCATAAATCACTGAGGCCCATCTCAGACCAGAATTTGCAGCTCCTCCAGAAAGAAGCCTTGCTTGCTCCCGGCACCTCCAGAGACGCTCTGGCTCCTTCCGAGGATATTATCTCCGGCCTGGCCAACATAACCCTTTCCCCCTATTTCAGCTCGTACTCCGCGGATTTGGGGGAACAGACAGTGACCACCGCCACCGCCCTTCAGAATGTCAACTGGCTGGTCCTCGTCAATCGCTCTGAGAGTTCGCTGTTCGCTCCCATCCAGGCCCAGACGCGCGGCTTGATCTTGATCTCGCTCATTCTATTGGCGGTTGTGGCATTGGCCTCCCTTCTGGCCTCCCGTATACTGATGGAGCCGGTCAAGGCTCTTACCCAGGTCGCAGAACGCATCACCCGCGGAAATCTGACGGCACGCGCACAGACTTCCACCCGGGATGAGATCGGCATCCTGGCTGCGACATTCAATAATATGACTTTCCAATTGCGCCAGGCCCTTACCGGGCTGGAGAAGAGGGTGCAGGAACGTACAGCCGATCTCGAAAAATCCCGCCAGCAAAGTGAAGGTCGTGCCCAGCGGCTGCAGATCATCAGCGATGTGGCGCGCGCCATCTCCTCCGAGCAGAACCTCGAATCCTTGCTGCCCCTCATCACAGGCCTGGTCAGTGAAAAGTTCGGTTTTTATCACACCGGTATTTTCCTGGTGGACCCGACCCGCATGTATGCGGTGCTTCGGGCCGCCAACAGCGAAGGCGGTAGGCGCATGCTCGACCGGGGCCATCGCCTTCAGGTTGGCCAGACGGGCATCGTGGGTTATGTGACCGCATCAGGCAAGCCCCGTATCGCCCTGGATGTGGGAGCGGATGCCGTGTTCTTCAACAATCCTGACCTCCCTGAGACCCGCTCCGAGATGGCACTGCCGCTCATCATCCGCGGCGAAATCATCGGCGCCCTGGATGTGCAAAGCCGGGAATCCGGTGCCTTCACCGAAGATGATGTCAGCACACTGTCCATCCTTGCAGACCAGATCGCCGTCGCCATCGAGAACGCCAGCCTGTTTGGTCGCACGGAGCAGGCGCTCGAGGAGGTTCGCTCCCTTTACGGCCAGTACCTGCGGCAGGAATGGCAGGCATTTTCTGAGCAGCAGGAAAAGGTCGGCTACCAGCATACCCTTGCAGGCGGTCGCCTTCTGGAACAGCGTGTCCTGAACGAACGCATTGAGAAAGCCCTGCAGAAGGGGGAGATCCAGGTACTCGACGCGCAGCCGGATGTGGTCCAACCCGAGATCATCCTACCGGTGAAGCTGCGCGGCGAAACCATCGGCGTGTTGAACATCTCCTCTCCGCAGCAAGGGCGTGTTTGGAACGCCGACGAGCTGAACCTGGTCCAATCCGTTGCCGATCGCCTGGCTCTTGCGCTAGAAAATGCCCGGCTGCTTCAGGATTCCCTTCGCCGGGCCGCCAAGGAACAGAAGATCAGCCAGTTGACAACCCGGATCGGAGCCTCAATCAACATGCGCAACATGCTGCAAACGGCCGTGGAGGAACTGGGACGCGCCCTTCCAGGCTCCGAGGTGGTCATCCAGTTCCAGCCTGACCGCGCCGGAGACGGGCAGAACAGGATGAAACAATGAACAGCACAAACCCCTCTGCCCCTCCCGTGAATCGGGCCGCAGCTGTCAGGGATTCTCTATACCGTCTGCTGTTGGCTCCTCATGCCTCCCTTACCGATCCGGGTGGACGCGGCCGGGCCTTGCTTCTGGCAGCCATCTCACTGGTCTTCGTCGTCGCTGTGCTGGCAGCCCTGTTGTTCCGCCCGGCTTCGGTGATGGCGTTCCTTGCCCTGCTTGCGATTGCAGGGGTCTCCTACGGGCTGAGCCGGTCCACAAGGTTCAACCTGGGGGCGATCCTGTTTTCATTTGGCCTTGTCCTGTACGCTTACCTTGCCCTCTTCTTTGGGTTTGGCCAGACCTTTGATAGTACCATTAATACCTATATCCCCCTTGCGCTCATCCTGGCCAGCTCCATACTCTCTCGCAGGAACTTTGTATTGCTGGGCGTGCTGGTGGTTCTGCTCACCTTTCTTGCGCCGCTGTATTCCCGTCTCCCCGTAGGCGATGAGCACCTCCGCCTCGGGGGGATCATGCTTTCCATCGCCGCCATTCTCTATTCCATCACCCTTTACCGCGAGAACCTCGAAAATACCCGCCTACAGGATTTACGGGTCATCAATCGCGAATTGGAATCCATGAAGTCCGGGCTGGAATCCCGGGTGAATGAGCGGACGGCAGAGCTAGAAGCCAGCGCCCGCGAGCTTGCAGGCCGGTCGGATGATCTTGCAAGGGCCAATCTGAATCTGGAGAAACGCGCCTACCAGTTCGCAGCCATCTCCCAGGTGAGCCGGTCCATCGCCTCCATGCACGATCTTCAAAGTCTGCTTCCGGCCGTCACCTCCGTGATCAGCCGCCATTTTAATTTTTATCATGTCGGCATATTCCTCCTTGACGATGCCCATGAGTATGCCGTCCTCAGCGCTGCGAACAGCCCTGGAGGCCAGCGAATGCTCGGCCGGCAGCATCAACTGCGTGTGGGCGAGGAGGGGATTGTGGGCTTTGTCTCCGCCCGGGGAGAGCCCCGCATCGCCCTCGATGTAGGCGAGGATGCCGTCTTCTTCAATAACCCCGACCTCCCTGACACGCATTCAGAAATGGCCCTCCCCCTCAAGAAGGATGATGCGGTGGTCGGTGTGCTCGACGTACAGAGCACAGAACCCAATGCCTTCAGTAAGGAAGACACCGAATTGCTGACCATCCTCGCCGACCAGGTCAGCCTCGCCATTGAGAACGCCCGCCTGTTCGATGAGACCCAGCGTTCTCTCGCGGAAGCTAAGGAATTCAGCCGCCAGTATCTCCATGAAGGCTGGAGACGCCTCGCCTCGGAAAGCCAGATGGTGGGTTACCGCTACGATAAGACCGGGGCAGCACCCCTGGCCAGCTTTGTCGAGGTCCCATTGAAAACGGAACGACCGGCTCCTGGAGAAACCTCCGGCTCCATTTCGGTCCCGATCGAACTGCGCGGCGCTCTGATCGGTGACCTCGTCGTACAGACGCCAGCCGGAAAGAAATGGACCCAGGACGAGCTCGATTTGATCAAGGCAGTGGCCGACCGTGTGGCGCTTTCTGCTGAGAACGCCCGCCTCTTCGAGGAGACCAGCCGCCGTGCCGAGCGCGAGCGCATGGTCTCCGAGATAACTTCCCGGATCCGATCCAGTAATGACCCCAACGAGATGCTCCGGTTGGCTGCGCAGGAATTGAAGACCGCCCTCGGCGTCTCCCGGGTGGAAGTGGTTCCTCAGAAGGTCGCCTCCTCGGCTCGGGCCGAAGATTGACAGGATGGAATGATGATGACCAATATTATTGCCGTTTCCAATGAAAAAGGCGGGGTTGCCAAGACAACCACCACCCTCTCTCTGGGCGCTGCCCTGGCCGAGCTGGGCTGCCCCGTGCTGCTGATCGATCTGGACCCCCAGGCCAATCTGACCCTCGCGCTGGGTGTGGAGCTCGCTGAGAACGAGGTCACCGCCAGCAATATTCTCATTGAATCTGCACCGCTGTTAAGCGCCGCCCGCGCCACCAACGTCGAGGGCATAGACCTGGTCCCCTGCAATTCAAAAGTGGAGGCGGCGGAGCAGTACCTTCCGATGCGCACCGGGTACGTTTCGACTCTGCGGCGCGCCATCCAGAGCGCCGGTTCACTCAGCTACGAATACATCCTTATGGATTGTCCGCCAGCCCTGGGCGCCATCACCCTCAATGCCCTCAGCGCCGCGAACCTTTTGGTCATCCCCAGTCAGGCCGAATATTTCTCCGCGTACGCCCTGCGCAATATGATGAATATGATCCGCCGCGTCCGCCACGAGGTAAATGCTGAACTGGCTTACCGTATTTTAATCACCATGTTCGATCGGCGGAACCGCACCCATCGTAATATCGCCGATCAATTGCGCGGCACCTTCGGCGAAGGTGTCTTCAATACGGTCATCGAGGTGGACACCAAGCTCCGGGAAAGCCCCATTGCCGGTCTGCCCATCACCCAGTACAAACCCAACACCCGCGGCGCGCTCCAGTATAGAGTGCTTGCGCAGGAACTGGTGGAATATGCCAAAGAAGAAACCACAGCTCGACAAGCGTCTTGACGACCTGTTCGAGGGGATCAAGCCCGACGAAGCGCCGGTCAAACCCCGGAGCGTCCCTCCTGCCGTCGAACCGCCTCGGCCTCCCAGGTCTGCCCGCACCCCGGTAAAGACCGAGGCACGCTCAAGCGTTCCCCCGGCCGCCGCGGTTCGCACCCAGTCCCTGTATCTGGAACAGGGGAATGAGGACATCCCGGCCAGCCTTTCCCTGGCCTTCCAGATGGACCAGTCCAGCTGGGCCACTCTCCGGGCAACAGATGATTCCAATCCCCGGAGTTGGAGCACGGACGAGCAGATGCTCGTCAAGCAGGTGACCGACCAGCTTTCCCTGGCCCTTGAGAATGCCCGTCTCTTCCAGGAAACCCAAAAACGCGCCGAACAGCTCGCCCTGATCAACCGCATTGTCACCCGGGCTTCCGCCACCCTGGAGGTGCGCAGGAGCCTCACGGATATCGCCCAGGAGATCAATTCGGCATTCTCAGCGGATGCGGTAACGATCTCCCTGCTCACGGCTGCTCGCGATGCCATGGAGGTGGTTGCAAATTTCAGTCTCTTTTCAACCACCCAGGGGGTTGGCTCCTTGCACCCCCTTGCCGAAAATCCCGTTCTGCAGGCCATCCTCGAAAGCGGAAAGCCCTTTGTGATCCCCGAGGTTCCTGATAAGCCTCTTTCGCCTGGCATGAAGTCATTCCTGGAGGATATCGGCACGCGCACTCTTGCCATTGTGCCCATGCTCTCCAAGAACCAGCCCATCGGCCTGATTGGACTTCATCTGAAAGACCCCTCGCGCTCCTTTACGCAGGAAGAGCTGACCCTGGCGGTGACCGTAACTTCCCAGGTATCCACAGTAGTTGAAAACGCCCGGCTGCTGCAGGATGTCCAGGACCGTGTCACCCAGCAGGAGGTGATCGCCCAGATCACAGATGCAGCCCTGAATGCTGCCGGCGTTCCGGAGCTTCTTGCAGCCATCCACGAGGCAGTGAAACGCGTGCTCCCTGCCCGGAATTTCCAGGTCGCTCTGTATGACCGCGAGCAGGATCTTCTTAGCTTCCCGTATTTCACCGATGAGCATACCTCCTGGATCCCTGAACAGCACCCCGGCCGGGATCTGACGGCTTATGTCTTGCAGACCGGCAAGGCCCTCCTTGCAACCCCGGAAGTCTATGCAGAACTGGAACGCAAAGGAAAGGTCGCAGAGACCGTCCGGCAGGTCGTGGACTGGCTCGGAGTGCCGCTGCGCACCTCCTCTGCGGTCTATGGGGTCATGTCGATCCAGACCTATGACTTTCAGACCCGCCTGACCGATAAAGAGAAGGAGGTCTTCTCGCTCCTGGGGAATCAGGTCTCCGCCGCCATCGAGCGCTTGCAGGCTCGCGCCGCGCTGTCCAAATCCGAGTCGGAACTCCGTGCCCTCTTTACCTCCATGGAAGATGTGGTGCTGGTGGTGGACCGCGACGCCCGGTACCTTCGAATTGCCCCCACCAACCCCTCCCGCCTGGTGCGTCCGCCCGATGAGCTGTTGGGCCATCTGATGGAAGAATTCGTCCCGGCGGAAACTGCCGCACGATTCAAGGAGGCGCTTGCCCGGACTCTCGATACCGGCGAGACGGTGCAGGTGGAGTACGAGCTTCCCATCGATGGCAAACCCTTCTGGTTCCTGGCCAACCTCTCGAAGATGGATGCAGGGACTGTGTTCTGGGTCGCCCGTGATATCACCAGCCGCAAGCATGCCGAGCAGGAGATTGCCAAGTTCAAGATGGGCATTGAAAAATCCGTGGACGCTGTCTTCATGACCGCCACCGACGGGACCATCACCTATGTGAACTCGGCTTTTGAAAAAATCTATGGCTATACACCCGAGGAGGCGATCGGTAAAACTCCCCGCATCCTCGAATCCGGACCGCTGGCTCAGGAACAAGACAGGGGGTTCTGGGATGCAATGCTTTCCGGACAGACCGTCTCAGGCGAGATCACCTACCGGACCCGCGACGGAAGCTTGATCCCGATTTCCGGGACCAACACCCCCATCACGGATGAGAACGGCGTGGTTCAGGGTTTCCTGTCGATCCACCATGACATTACGGAAGCCAGGAAAGCCGAAGAGGCTCTGCAGCGCCGCGCCACGTACCTTTCAGCCTCTGCGGATATCGGCCGCCTCATTACCTCCACACTGGATCTGCCCACCATCTTCACCCGTACTGTGAACCTTGTGGCCGAACGCTTCGGGTACTATCATGCGGCGATCTTCCTGGTCGATGAGGGGCGCGCTTTTGCCGCCCTCGAAGAGGCCACCGGCACTGCTGGCGCGACCATGAAGGAACGCAGGCACAAACTGCCGGTCGGCTCCAATTCGATCGTGGGCGAAGTCACCCGGTCAGGTTCAGTGGTGGTGGTGAACGACGTGGTGCAAAGCGATCTTCACCGCTTCAATCCTCTCCTGCCCGAGACACGTGCCGAAGCAGCTATCCCGTTGCGAGCCGGCGGCCGCACCATTGGCGCCCTCGACATCCAGGCCGCCCAGGAAGGTGCCTTCAGCGAAGACGATATTGCGGTCCTCCAGACCCTTGCCGACCAGGTGGCAGTCTCCATCGAGAACGCCCGTTCCTATGAGATTTCCGTCCAGGCGGTCAAGGAAATGCGTGAGGTGGATCGGTTGAAGACCCAGTTCCTGGCAAATATGAGCCACGAACTGCGCACCCCGCTCAACTCCATCATCGGTTTCTCCCGCGTGATCCTGAAAGGCATCGATGGGCCGATTACCGAGCTCCAGCAGAACGATCTCACTGCCATCTACAACTCCGGCCAGCACCTGCTCGGTCTGATCAATGACATCCTCGACCTCTCCAAGATCGAAGCCGGCAAGATGGATCTTGCCTTCGAGGAGGTCAATGTCTCGGATGTGATCACCAGCGTAATGTCCACCGCCACTGGTCTGGTCAAGGACAAGCCGATCCGGCTGGTTAAGAAGGTCCCCGAGGATATCCCTCACGTCAATGCCGACCCGATCCGTGTTCGCCAGGTCCTGATAAACCTGTTCTCGAATGCCGCCAAATTCACAGATGAAGGCGAGATCACTGTGGAGGCTGCGGTCGAAAAGGGTCTCACCGGCCAGCCCATGGTGCGCATCGGTGTGACCGACAGCGGACCCGGCATTGACGAAAAGGACCAGGGTAAGCTCTTCCAGGCTTTCTCACAGGTGGACGATTCTCCCACCCGAAAGACGGGCGGTTCCGGCCTGGGCCTCTCCATCAGCCAGCGCCTCGTGCACATGCATGGCGGCGAGATCGGTCTGCACAGCCAGTTGGGCCAGGGCAGCACCTTCTTCTTCACCCTGCCCGTCCATTCCGAGCCGGAAACAGAAATCCCGACCGGCAAAGTGATCCTTGCCATTGATGACGACCCTCAGGTCATCAGCTTGTATGAACGTTATTTGAAGGAAGAGGGATACCAGGTCATCCCGCTGACCGATCCCTCCAAAGCTGTCGAGCGCGTGGCCGAGCTGAAGCCTTTTGCCATCACGCTCGACATCATGATGCCGGGTATCGATGGCTGGCAGGTCCTCAGTTCTCTTAAATCGAATCCCGAGACCCGCGACATCCCCGTGATGATCTGCAGCATCATCGAAGAGCAGGAGCGCGGCTTCAGCCTGGGCGCTGCCGACTATCTGGTCAAGCCCATCCTGGAAGAGGAGCTGATCCGGGCCCTCGACCGTCTGAATGCGGACGGCTCGATCTACGAGGTCCTGGTCATAGACGATGACCCCAATGACTTGAACCTGATGGGCAGGATGTTAAATGATCAGGGCAGCTACAAGCCCATCCTGGCGCAAGGCGGTCCGCGCGGCTGGGAGATCCTCCTGAACCATCCTCCACAGGCCGTCGTTCTGGATCTGTTCATGCCCGAGATGGATGGGTTCGGCATCCTTCAAAGGATGCATGCCCGCAAGGATCTGCGTGACATCCCCGTGATCGTGGTTAGCGGCGCCGATTTAACCCCCGGGCAGAAACAGCAGCTCAGCGAATTTGGACGCGAGCTGGTGAATAAGAGCACATTGACCGAGAAGGAGCTGATCGCTTCCATCGAAAAAGCTCTGACCCGCCTGAAGTCCAGGTAGGGAGACTGACACGCTGTGACATTTGCCATCAAATGCCGGGACTGCGGCCATGCCGCGGAATACTACCCCGCTTCCATCAATTGCCCGCGCTGCAACAGCCAGTGGCGGGAGGCTGTTTATGATTACCCTGCCGTTGCCGGGGATTTTATCCAGCAGCTGTCCGGGCGGGAATTCGACCTTTGGCGCTACCGCGAGCTCCTGCCGATCCGCAATCCCAATCTGAATCTGAAGCTGGGCGAGGGGGGTACGCCTCTTATCCCCGCCGTTAATCTGGGGATGATGCTGGGTTGTCCCAATCTCTTTATCAAAGATGAGCGCCAGGGCCCTACTGGTTCATTCAAGGACCGCCAGGCTGCGGTGACCATTGCCGCTCTTAAGGAAGCCGGGATCACTGAAATGGTGGCCGCCTCTACCGGCAATGTCGCCATTTCTTACTCGGCGTATGCCTCACGCGCCAGCATCAAGCTCTGGGCTTTCGTCACCAGCCTGGTCCCGGCTGTGAAGATGCGTGAGATCGCCCTGTATGGCAGCCAGGTCATCAAAGTGACCGGCTCTTACGACCAGGTCAAGCAGATGGCCGCCGAGTTCGCCCGCCAGCGCAATTTGTACCTGGATATGGGTGCCCGTACGGTAACATCCATCGAGGCGATGAAAACGATTGCCTTTGAGATCACCGAACAGCTCACATCATTGATGGGTCCCCCGCCTCCCTCCAATGGCTCCCCCGCCTCAGCCTGGCGAACCCCGGATTGGTACATTCAAGCGATCAGCGGTGGGATGGGTCCCATTGGGGTGTACAAGGGCTTCCGCGAGCTCCAGTTGATGGGCATCACCGGTGGGCTTCCCGCCATTGCACCCATCCAGGCGGAAGGATGCGCCCCCATGGTGACTGCCTGGAGGCAGGATCTCGATAATGCAGAGCCTGTCCTTGTCCCCAATACCCACATCGAGACCCTTGCCACAGGTGACCCCGGACGCGCCTACAACATCCTTGCCCGGCATGTCCGTGATACCCGCGGCGCCTTCGAGAGCGTCAGTGACGAGGAAGCCTTCCGGGCTATGCACGTGCTGGCAAAAATGGAAGGGATTTCTGCCGAGCCGGCTGCCGCCGTGGCTTTTGCCGGACTGTTCAAATTGATCCGGGCAGGCGTGATCAAGCCGGCTGACACCGTCGTGATCAATTGCACCGGTCACACCATGCCCGCCGAGCAGTTTGTTCTGGGCGATGATTGGGCAAAAAATGTGGTCCTTCCTGCCAGGGAAGAAGCGCCCCGCGAAGGCCTTCTGGCCGCCTTGAATAATGTGGCCCCCGACCGCTTCCCCCGTGTGGCCGTCGTGGACGATGCGGAAGAGGTCCGCCGTTTGATCCGCCGGATCCTGCAATCCCAGGGCAACTACACCATCTTCGAGGCCGCCAATGGACGCGAAGGCCTGGATCTCATCCGCCGCGAGCGTCCCGATCTGGTCGTCCTCGATTTAATGATGCCTGAGATGGACGGGTTCGCCGTGCTGGATGATCTCCGGGCACATTCCGAGACCGCCAGCATTCCGGTGATCGTTTCCACTGCAAAGGAACTGACCCAGCAGGAAAAAAGCCTCCTGAAAGGACAGATTCAATCCCTGATGCAAAAGGGCGATTTCCTTAATGATGAATTTCTCGAAGAAGTCCGCGCCCTGATCAAATAACGAATGTACCTCATAACCCGGCTGAAGCAGGCATACTTGCATGAGAAGCAGATCGCTGGAATTTCAGCCGCCCTGGGTTCAGCCTTTTTTCTGGGAGTTTCACCGGTCCTGGGGAAGCTGGCTATCACGCTTGGGCTCAGCCCGCTTGCAGTGGTGGCCCTTCGCACAAGTTTTGCAGCGCTTCTTCTCTTCCTGATCGTCGCCATCTTCAAACGCCCCTTTTTGTATATCTTCCCCGTCGGGTTGGCGGGATGTTTCCTGGCTGGCGCGATCAATGGCCTGGGTTCTGTTTTTTATTATATGGCCTTGCAGCGGCTCTCTGCCAGTCTCGGCCAGCTTCTCTATTCCCTCTACCCGTTTTTTGTTGCCATCTGGTTGATCCTGGACCACCAGCCTCCCAGCCGGCTCACCATGATCCGAGTCACCATCGCCACCGCTGCAGTGCTTCTTCTGACGAACGTCCCCGGCAGCCAGGCGGACCCCCTCGGAGTGTTGATGATGCTGGTCGCGGCCATCCTGTATGCCATGCACCTGCCCATCAATCAGCGTGTACTGTATGAGGTTCCTGCGCCCACGGTTACCCTGTACACTTTGCTGGCCATGAGCGCCGTGGTGGTACCCGCCTATCTGTTATTCGACCGCGCCTGGCCGGAGGCCAATGTGCCCTGGTGGCCAGTCATCGGCCTGACTCTTGCCACTTTCATCTCCCGGCTCTCCCTGTTCCTGGGTGTAAAGCATATCGGGGGCATGCAAACAGCGCTGCTTGGCCTGGCAGAGCTGCTCGTGACCATATTCCTGGGGCATTACTGGCTGCACGAAAGGCTTTCCGTGCTGCAATGGTTCGGCGCGATCGCCCTGGCCATGAGCCTTCTACTGGTCCGTTATGAAAAAGCGCCCACGGAAAAGCACGGTCCATCTGGTTGGCTTTCCTGGATTCGTGCCCCCGAGCCCCCCAGGGATGTTTGGCCTCCCTACCAGTAGGGATCAGGTTTCCCCTTCGTACACATAACCCGTTCCCCTGACGCTCGTCACCCGATTGTTAAGCAGGGGGAAGCTCTCCAGTTTGTGCCGCAGCCGGCTGACCAGTGGCCGGAGGATCTCGGGCGCTTCGCGTTGGGAAGCGTCGTATCCCTGCACCAGGAGGACCAGCTCACGATGGGAAAACACCCTGCCCGAATTCTCCATCAAGATTCGGAGCAGCCTCCCTTCGGCAGGCGTCAGGTGCTCGATCCTCGCCTTGAATCGGATCTGCCGCCGCGAGAGATCCACCACGGTCCCGTCCTTGAGTGTGAACTGGAGCGGCGTCTCATCCGAATCTCCTTCGCCCATGCCGCTGCTTTTTGCCCGCAGGCGCGCCGCCCTTCTCATCAGCCCCTTGCGAACGCTGGCAAGGACCTGCGTGGGCGCGGCCGGTTTTTGCAGATAATCGTGGATTCGAAGCCGTAACGCCTGGATGGCTGTTTCTGTGGATCCGTACGCCGTGAGAATTATCACCTCGGTCTCCGGCGACACCTGGTTGACCACCTGCACCACCTCCAGCCCGTCCATCCCCGGCATCCGTAGATCCACGATCACTAGGTCCACCGGGTGCATGCGCACGTATTCCACGGCAGCATGCCCGTTGGGGGCGGCAGCGACATTGTAGCCCTCCAGTTTCAGGATGTCCGACATCGACTGCCGCGCGACCGGTTCATCATCAACGACCAGGACTGTGGATTTCATGACTGGCTCCTGATTGGTAGAAATACCCTGAAACATGCGCCCGGGCCGCGGTCGGTCAGCAGCTCCAGCATGCCTCCATGTGCGGTCATGATATTGTAACTTACCGTCAACCCCAGGCCTGTGCCGCCCTCCTTGAGGCTGAAGAAGGGCTCAAAGATGGTTCCTTGCTGCTCCACCGGCACTCCACTGCCGGTGTCCTGGAAGAAAAGCTCCACACCCTCCCCGGCCTGCTGCCCGCTGATCTGCAGCTCGCCTCCTTCCGGCATGGCATCGTAGGCGTTTAGCATCAGGTTGATGAAGACCTGCTGGATCTGGTTGTCCACTGCATCCACGCGCGGCAGGTTCTCTGGCAGTTCGATCTGGACAAGGATCCTTCTCTCGGTGAATTGCTTTGCCAGGAGATGCGCGACATGCTCCAAGCTCATCCCCAGGTCTACCTCCTGGGTGGATTGGCTCCCCGGCCTGTAAAGATCAAGCATTCTTTTGACCGTGATCATTAAACGCTCCAACTCCACGCGGGCCAGGTCAAAGTATTCCTTGCGTTTCTCTGGGGGCAGATCCTCGCGCCCGGCCAGATGCAGGCAGTTCTGCACCGCCTGGAGGGGATTGTTGACCTCGTGCGCGATGGAGACGCTGAGCCGTCCTGCAGTTGCCATCTTCTCCACCTGCAGTAATCCCCTCTGCGATTCCTCGATTTTCCTTACGTATTCAAGCTGTTCGGCATACAAGCGCGAATTTTCCAGTGCCGCGGCCGCCTGGCGTGCCAGGATCTGGAACATCTCAAAATCCGATTCCTGGAAGGCCGGTTCGCCTGCCTCCCGCAGCGCATATAAGACGCAGCGGAATTTTGGCCGCGAAACCGGTACGAACATGGCTGATTCAAAGCCCGCCCCGGCCAGGACCTCCCTGAATTCCGTCTCGCGCGGACCGTTTGCAACCAGCAGCAGCGGGATCCCCCCGGTGTCCGCATGGGAAAGAACCTCCAGGAATGTTCCAGGGAGGGATCGGCCGCGTTCGGATTGGATCCTGAGCCCGCTTTCATTCTCATCCAGGTACAGTCCTGAATGGGAGCAGCGCAAATACCCACAAACCGCGCTCGTGATCAGATCCAGCAGCCGGTCCCGTTGTGTTTCCGAGAGCAGCGACTCTGTGATCGTGAATAGCGGCCGGAGTGCCTGGGTGCGGGCCGCATCGCTTTTCTGCTGATTGAAGCTCAGGGCCTGCTGCACTGCTTCGATCAGCTCGCCGCCCTGCTCGAACGGTTTCAGAAGCAGACCATCCACTCCTTCGCGCAGGGCTCGGATCGCCGTTTCCACGGTTCCAAACCCGGTCATGACCAGAACAGCGATCTGGGGCTGGCAGCGGTGTGCATGTGCGATCACCTGGAATCCGTCCACCTCTGGCATCCGGATATCCACCAGGAGCAGGTCCACGGGGTGACTTTCAAGGTAGCCCACTGCCTCACGGGGATCGGTCATGGAGGTGACCGAGAACCCCGCGCGGGTCAACAGCCGGTTGCACAGCAATGCGATCCCGGCTTCATCATCGACGACCAGCACAGAGATGGGATTCATGGCCTATAGGGGTAGCCGGACGGTAAAACTCGAGCCTTTTCCAACCTCGCTTTCAACATCGATCATCCCCCCGTGGTCATTGACAATGTTGTAGGTGATCGAAAGGCCAAGTCCTGTTCCGCCTCTTCCGCTGCGGGTGGTGAAGAATGGCTCGAAGATCCGCTCCTGGTCCTCAGGGGCGATCCCGCCTCCGCTGTCGCGCACACAGACGGTGGCCCAGGATCGCCCATCAACCTCACGGGTCTCGGTTCCCAGATACAGGCTGCCGCCATCCGGCATGGACTGCAGGGCATTGTGTACCAGGTTCAGGAGCACCTGCTGGATCTGCCCCCGGTCCACGGATACCCATGGAAGCTCGCTCCCCAGGCTTGCAGTGAGCCGGACTCCGCTGATATGAATCAAGTGCTGGGTCAATGCCAGTACATCCTCCACGATCTGGTTCAGGTCCGCCTTCGAACGGCTCTGGGTGCCTGGCCGCGAGAAATCCAGGAGGCGCCGCACAACATCCGTGGCCCGTTTCGCCTCCTTCTGCACCAGTTCCAGCTCCTGCCTGAAACTGACATCTTTCGGAACCTCTTCAAGGACCAGTTCGGTGAAGCCTGAAACAGTGGTTAATGGATTGTTCAGTTCGTGAGCGATCCCTGCGGCCATTTCTCCTACGGCCGCGAGTTTGGCGGTCTGCAGCAGCCGGTTTTCCGCAGCCTTCTGCGCGTCCATCCGGGCCTTAAGCTCAGTCTGTGTCTGCCGCAGTTGTCGGATGGTGTTCTGCAGGTTCCTATATTGGTCTGCGCTGGCGACTACCGCACTGAGAATACCTGAAAGGGATTCGATCGCGATCAGGTCATTGGCAGTGAAGGCGTTGGGCTGGGAGCTTTCGACATTGATGATCCCAAAAACTCGGTCGCCTTCCTTCAAGGGCACACAGATCGTCGAGGCTGCCTTCCAGTGTTCCTGGGGTTGGTAACGTTTGTCCTGGCTCGTATCGTTCACAAGAATGCTTTCGCCCTTAAGGAATACTTCTCCGGTGATACCCGCAGGCGCCGTCAGGTCATAGGCCCCTGAGAATTTTTCGACTGCGGCTCCGTGGCGTCCTCCGAAACCGCGCGCCACCAGCCTCTGCTGATCATCCTGGAACAGGACCGCCGCGAGCTCATAACCGAAGTAATCCGCCAGCAGGTCCGCTGTGATTTGTGCCATTTCCTGTTTGTCGGTCAGGCCAATCACCTGCTGTACCACTTCATGGATCAAGCCCAGGCTCCGCGCTCTCCCCTCCGCCTCCTCACGGAGCCGCCCATATTCCACCAGCCCTGCCAGGTGGCTGGCGATGACCACCATCAAGTGCTCGTCATACTGGTTGAACGCCTCCGCCCGGGGGTTCTCAATGGCCAGAACACCGATGACCTCACTGCGGTATTTCAGAGGGACAAGCAGGGCCGAGCAGGCCTCCTTGTTCAGGAAGGCAAATCCGCTTGCGGCCGCATCATCCACACGCGTGGGGCGCGGTTTGCGCAGGAACCCTGCGATCGGGTGATCTGCCAGCGCCGCGGTCTGCGGTCCCCCTTTCCGATCGCGACCCTGGAAGATCCTGACCGTCCGGCTGTCACTTGAAAGCAGCGCGAGCGAGACCATCTCGGTGCTGAACGCCCTCGAGAGCAGGTCGAATACCCGCCGTGCGATCTGTTCCAGGTTTTGCGCCGAGGAAACCGTCAACGCAAAATCGTTAAGCATCCCCAGCCGTCCCAGGTGAGTGCTCATTTCTGAGAAGATCGCCGCGACTTCCACCGGCGGGGCGATGGTTGCCGCGAGCCTCCGCAGGCTCTTCCACTGTTCATTGCTCAGCCTGCCGGTGCGCCACATCGCCACTCCCCCGATCTGCCTCTGCCCGATGACCAGCGGGATCATCACCCAGACGCTCGCCCCGCGCTTCTTTCCCCAGCTCGGGATGTACTCCCACTCAGGCTGCCCTTGCTCGGCAGCCACTTCTGCAAGGGTCCGGTTGACACGCCTCAGAAGTTCGTTGGCTTCGATCTGAAAGGACATCCCTTTGACTTTCGGATCATTCCATTCGGCCAGCACTTCGAGCGCTTCCCCCCTGCGGATCCCCAGCCAGGCGCTCTGGCAGGGAGCCAGTTCCACAAAGGCTTTAAGGACCCGGTCCAGCGAGCCGGCCAGATCGTAAGGCAGCCCTGCCAGCAGGTCCGGCATGGGAGCCTCTTCCTCTGATTTCACCCCTTCCGGCAGCAGGCTTGCCAGCATGCGCCATACCCGTTGTTCCTTTTGTACCAGTTGGTCCACGCCGACCACGAGCAGCCGGGTGCTCTTGGGGATCGGGTAAGCGCACAGGCGCGCGCTCTCCAGGACGCTTTCCGCGGGAAGCGGGGCGGATCGGGAAACCCCTCCGTTCATCGCGCTGCACAGCCAGGTATCCACGGCGCTTTCCCCCAGCAGGGCGAGCAGCGAGGTTTGCCTGGCCTTTTGCAGCCCCTGGGAGGCGACCAGAGACCATTTGCCCCCCTCTCGGTCTACCAGGGCCACCCAGCCGGCCGAGGTGAGCTGCAGGGCTTCCTTGAGCGGTGCGTTCAGCTTCGCTGATGAGGCCATATTCAGGATAAATTATACAATAGACCGGATGGTACAATACAGCCCATGTCTCACCTGACCATCATCGGGGGCGGGCTGGCAGGCAGTGAAGCCGCCTGGCAGGCTGCCCAACGCGGGATCGAGGTTCATCTTTACGAAATGCGGCCCGCCCGGATGACTGGGGCCCATCAAACCGGCTCCCTGGCCGAGCTGGTCTGCTCAAACTCCCTCGGCTCCAACCTGCCTGACCGCGCCTCGGGGCTCCTCAAACAAGAACTGCGCATGCTGAACTCCCTGCTGCTGGAGGCCGCGGAACAAGCTGCCATCCCCGCCGGGGGCGCTCTCGCCGTTGATCGTGAGGCCTTCTCAACCTATGTGACTACACGCATCTCAGCCCACCCTCTCATCGAACTGATTCATGCAGAGTTGACAGAGATTCCCGACTCTCCGACCATCATCGCCAGTGGCCCTCTCACCTCCCCGGCGCTTTCTTCGGCGATCGCCGGGCTGACCAGCGAGGACCATCTCTATTTCTTTGATGCGATCGCCCCGCTTGTTTCCGCGGGGTCTGTGAATATGGAGATCGCTTTCCGCGCCTCGCGTTATGGCACGGGCTCGGATGAAGAGGGCGATTACATCAATTGCCCTCTGAACAAGCAGGAATATTACGCCTTCGTGGAAGCCCTGCGGCAGGCGGAACGCATTGAATTGCGCTCCTTTGAAGACTCCATCCGCAGAGGAGTCCGTGCCGGGCATTTTTTTGAGGGCTGTCTCCCAATAGAGATCATCGCA
>CAZSPX010000005.1:0-10212 GCA_964608885.1 uncultured Anaerolineaceae bacterium
GCAACCTCCGGGGTAGACCACCACGCGGTCCCGGCCTTCCATCTTGGCGCAATACAGGGCCTGGTCAGCGTACTTGATGAGGTCCTGGACGCTCATGCCCGGCTCGGCCACACTGACACCGATGGACACGCGCAAGCGAACCTCCTGCGGAGGGTGGAGGTCTACGGTCAGGAATAATGGATTCTTTTCGGTGCGGCGGCGAAGTCGCTCAGCCAAAAGGCGCGCGGTTTCGACGGAGGTATTGGGTGCGACGATCACAAACTCATCCCCGCCATAGCGCGCCAGGATATCCGAAACGCGAATAGCTCCCTGTGCCAGCCTGCCCAGCCCGCCCAGGATCTGGTCGCCGGCCGGGTGACCGTAGGTGTCGTTGATCAGTTTAAAGTGATCAATATCCATGAGCAGGAGCGAGAGCGGGGTCTCATAGCGGACCGCCCGGGCAAACTCCTCCTCAAGCCGGCGGTCGAGGTAGCGGCGGTTATACACTCCGCTGAGGGGATCCGTGATGCTCTCCTGCTCGAGGCGCGCCAGCCTGCGGGAATCCTGCACCGTGCGCAAGGTAAGTGTGCAGCTCAGCCATACGAAGCAGGCTCCCATATAGAAAAGGCCCGGGACGATGAGTTCAGTAACATTCCTGGGATGGCGCCAATAAATCCAGACATAGCCCAGATAACCAATAATAAAGACCACCACCATCGCCCCCATGACGAACCACCAGCCTCGCGCGGAGCCTTGAGGGAGCTGCAGGAGGAGTTTCCGAACCGGAGAAAGTGAGCCGAGGAGGATCGCCGCGCCAAGGATTACCAGGCCGTTGGCAACCCACCTGATTATCAGAGTCTCAAGATTTCCATCCAGCGTGAAAGCTGCAAATGAGGCAAATAAGGAAGTAAAAACCATTGTGTATCGTTTCGTATAGGAAAACCGAAATAACCGCTCCTTCGAGCGATTATAAGCATCCTGAGAGGCTGCACACCTTACTGTTGCTCTACAACTGAAGAGAGCTGGCCTGGCGATCATGCTCCCCCTGGAGGCTCAAGCCGGGAAAAAGGACTGCCCGCGGAGGCTAACCTGATCCGCCCGGGTGGGCGGCGTTCCACAAGTCGATGATCTGGCGGTGCTCGGGAACATTCTCCATGAAGGAGATGCGCCATTCCGGTTCGCTGATCTTCGCGACGCGGTCCATCAGTTCACGGTATCCGGCTGACAGGGCTGCTTCCGCAATCCCGGACCCTCCGAGGACCTGATTGACCTGCACGCAGGTCAGGTAAGCGAGGATCGGAAACTCAAGCCCCGCGGCACCATGCTCAGATAAATGGTTCCAGATTTCCCCGGCAAGCTCTCCGGCTTCCTGCACCGATCCCCCTGCGAGGGCGCAGCGGGCCAGGCCGCTCCTGGCATCGATGGAATACCCGATGATCCCGATGCGCAGATGGATCTTCATTGCCTGGCGGAAACTGTCCGCGGCGGCATCCGCCTTCCCGCAGGCTTCATGCGCCAGACCCAGATAGGTGAGCCCGGCTGCGTGGCCAAACTCATCCCCCTGTTCGGCCAGCGCCTGGATGGCTTCCTCGAGGATGGGGAAGGCTGCAACGGCATCCCCGGCGCGTATCCTGGCAAGTGCGATGTTCAGACCTCCGTAGGCTTGTTCACGCCTGGCGCCCATCGCGATGTTGATGCTCCTGGCGCGCTCCATGGCGCTCATCGCCTGCCCTGTAAGGCCCAGCTGCAGATACTGGTACCCCAGATTTCCGAGCGAGTTCCCCATGGAAGGGGTATCGCTGGTCTGCTGCTGGAATTCGATCGCCCGGCTCAGGTATTGGATTGCCCTGGCCGTATCCCCCAGCTCGGAGAATGCCACTGCGGCATTGTTATGCACCTTGGCCAGAACTCTCACATCACCGGTTTCGAAAGCGGCTTCGAGGGCGCCCTCGGCTGCGGATTGGGCCGCCTCGCGCTCACTGAGACGGGAGTAGCTGATGGACATTGAAGCCAGGGCTCTTGCCTCGATCTGACGGTCTCCGGCGCGCCTTGCGGAGGCCAGCGCATCCTCAAATATCGGGATGGCACGCCGGTTCTCCCCCCGGTTCCCAAAATACATGGCCATGCGAACCTGCGCTTCGGCAAGATTGACATCATTGTGCAGGGTCCGGGCGAGTTCCATGAGCTCATCCAGATGGGCCTTCAAGGGTTGATCCTGGGCCCGGATCATGAGGATCTCCCCCAGCCCTTCCAGCAGTTTCCAGCGCCGCAGTCCCTCCTCTGCAGGCAGGATCTCCTGGGCGCGGCTCAGGAAGCGTTCCGCCTCGGTGACGGCACCCTGCCGCAGGGCGCGGTTGCCGGCCCGGGTGAGCCAATCGACCGCAGGCAGCACTTCTTCTGCCTGCAAATAATGCTCGGCGATTAACCCGCTGTATTCTTCGATCCGCCCGCTGGCCTCCGTCACCTCCAAAAGCCAATCGGCTGTCAAGCGGTGATACAGACGCCGGAGCCTTCGGACCACGCTGGCATAGGTGACCTCTCGCAGCATGGCGTGCTTGAAGATCAGCTCCTCGGCGCCGGCAAAGACGGAGATCTCGCGGCGGTATACCATTTCTTTCAGCCGCAGGTCCTCCAGCCCGCTGGAAACAGCCTCATGCTGCAGACCGCGGACCTCTCTGCCGTTCAATTGTGTGATCGCCTGATCCCAGAACACGCGTCCCACCACAGAGGCTTGCTGCATGAGCACCCGTTCCTGCTCCGGAAGGGCATCCAGGCGCGCCTGGAGAACCCCGGTCAGCGTGGGCGGGATATGGATCTGGGTCAATCTGCGTGGAAGCACCTGCCAGTTTGTTTCGCTCTTGACGATCACCCCTTCCTCGATGAGCATCTTGATGAGCTCCTCGACATAGAAGGGATTCCCTTCCGCGTTGGTGACCACCAGATCTCGAAGCTCTTCAGGGATATCCTGGACCTTTTGCAGGACTTCCTCCACCAGGCGACGGCTGTCGCCCCTGGAGAGAGGTAAAAGGTCCAGACGCCGGTGAAAGCGCTGTCCCTCCATCCAATGCGGGCGGCGTACATACAACATGGGCCGGGCGGTCCCGATGAACAACACAGGCTTTCCGTCCAGGCTGGCAGCCAGACGGCTGATCAGGTCCAGGGAGGCGTCATCGCCCCAGTGCAGATCTTCCAGGAGGATAAGGATCGGTTGGAAGTCTGCAAATGAACGAAAGGCCTCGGTCAGGAAAGTCTCGGCCCGTTCCTGAAGGAGCACCGGGTCCTCCGCTGCGGCCTGCAGGTGGGGACTGGCGCTGAAGTCATACCCGACCAACTGCCCGATGAAATGGGCGCGCATCTCAAGGTCTCCGGAGTGCAGGCTGGGTTCGGATCCCTCCTGTCTGGCCCTTGATCCTTCGAATTCCTGAATACCCTGCTCGAACTTTTTCCAGACCTCTGGCAGGGGATCATCGTCCTGGATCCCAAACCGAAATGCGAACAGGTCACGCAGCAGACCATACGGGAGGTGCTCGATCTCCATGCGCGCCCGGCCTCGCAGGACACTGATGCGCTCGGGCCGCAGGTCCACCCAGTTCTCAAACTCATAGATCAGCCGGCTTTTCCCCATGCCAGGCTCGGCAACGATCGTAACCGCCCGGACATCGCGATCCTCCAACGAGCCTGAAAAGGCCTGTTGAAGAGTCCCCAGCTCCAGCTCGCGCCCGACCATGGGAGTCTCAATTCCTTCCACGCCCCGCTTCCTGGTGCGAAAGGAGCGCTTCTTGGCGGCCGTGACGAGATAGACCTGCAGCGGCTCTGATTTGCCCTTGACCGTGATCGGCTCGAGCGCCTGCATATCGAAGACGCCGCGCACATGACGGTAGGTATCATTCGAGATGAGGACGCCTCCGGGAGGCGCAGCGCTCTGTATGCGGGAAGCCAGGTTGACCGAATCCCCGACCATTTCAAAGTCACCCCCGCTTTTCATGCTCACCACGGCCAGGCCTGTGTTGATGCCGACACGCATCTGGAGAGGACCGGGAAGGCGCAGCCTGCGCGTTTCCTCCGGGCGCGAGTTCAAGTCGGCAAGCGCCTGCTGCATTTTGAGGCCAGCCATGACGGCTCTGTCGGGGTCATTTTCATCCGCTTTGGGGAGGCCAAAGACCGCTACCACTGCATCCCCGATGTACTTTTCGATGAACCCGCCCTGTTCCCGGATGGGGGCCGTGACCGCCGAGAAGTACGCCTGTTGGATGGCATGCACATCCTCGGGATCCATTTTGTCTGACATGGAGGTGAACCCGACCAGGTCGGCAAACAGGAGCGTCACCAGTTTACGCTGCTCCCGGGACTGGTCGGCTTCCAGCTCAGCGAGCTGCTTTTTCAGGGCGTTCATGGAGGCATCCACCACTGCATCCCCCAGCATGGAGCGCTGCGCCTCAAGCGCGATCATTGCCTGGCGGATCTGTTCAATATCGCTCATAAGGATTCGGCCGATCCTGACCGGTTATGACCCATCCGTGTTCACCTGCACACCCAACATACTCATTTAGTTAAAATGCGAGATCAATCATAAATCTGATCGCTGGCTTCATCAAGCCGGGCAACTTCTTCTTCGGTCAGACGCCAGCCCAGGGCACCGGCATTCTGCTGAGCCTGCCCGGCGTTCTTTGCGCCGGGGATGGGAAGGGCGCCCTTGCAAATGACCCAGTTCAGGGCAACCTGGGCATTGGACTTGCCTCCGTGATCCTGCCCGATGGCTGTCATGATCTTAAGCAGCGGGGCCAGCCTGGGAAGCAGCCAGGTATACTGCTGGCCGCGCGGGCCCGGCGGCCTCTGCTGGGGCGAGTATTTCCCGGTCAGCAGTCCCTTTTCAAGGGGAGAGTAAGCGATCACACGGATGCCCAGCTCGCGGCAGCGGGCCAGCAGGCCGTTCTTCTCCACACTGCGTTCCAGGAGGCTGTAATGCACCTGGTTGGAGGCCAGGGGGATCTTCAGGCGTGCCAGGGCGGAGTAGGCGCTGAGCGTCTGGGTGGGATCAAAATTGGAGACACCCACCGTGCGTGTCCAGCCCTTTTCCACGCACATGGCCAGGCCTTCCATCATCCGCTCGATGGTCATGAACGGCGTGGGCCAGTGGATCTGGTAGAGGTCCACGGATTCGGCTCCGAGGCGCTCCAGGCTGCGCTGGAGTGCACGCGGCAGCGACTGTTTTGTCAGTCTCCAGGGGAAGGGGAAGAACTTGGTGGCGATCACCGCCGGCTGCCCGGTCTCCTGGATGAAACGTCCCAGAAGCCGCTCGGAACTGCCGGAGCCGTACACCTCCGCCGTATCCATAAAACGGATGCCCTCGGCAATGGAAACATCGAATGCCTGGCGCACATCCTCCTCGGAGTGGGTGCGGCCGTACTGCCAGAAGACCCGGTCCCCCCACTGCCAGACCCCCAGGCCCATCTCAATGGCGTGTAAAAACCGGGTTTCGAAGGCGATGTCGTCCATTGACGCTCCAGGAGCAATGGGTTGATTTTATCTTAAAATATCCGGGCATTTCCTGCGGCGATTGCATTCCGGGTTACAATGCAGGTTATCTTCGATCCGTGCGGAACTGATGGAACGCCAGCGATGCACCGGGGTGCATGGCTTGCGCTCCCTGAGTTCCGGGGAGGTTCCCGTGACATCTCAATCTGACACGCGGGAGGCCGAGCCCGCCTCGGACCTGGCTCTCAGGCTGGGTTTGAAATTCAACCGTCCATCGCTCCTGACCCGGGCGCTGACGCACCGCTCCTATGTCAATGAGCATCCCGAAGTGAATGAGGACAACGAGCGCCTGGAATTCCTGGGGGACGCGGTGCTGGATTTCATTGTGGGGGCGTGGGTGTTCAACCGTTTCCCGGAGATGGCAGAAGGCGACCTGACCAAGGTGCGCTCGGCGCTGGTGCGCAACGAGCGGCTGGCTGGCTTTGCCCGCCAGTTCGACCTGGGGCGCGCCCTGCGCCTGGGCCGGGGCGAAATGGGCTCGGGAGGGCGCAACCGCGAGGGGCTGCTGGGTTCCACCTTCGAGGCCGTGATCGGCGCGTTGTACCTGGATGCGGGGCTGGCAGCAGTCGAGGCCTGGATGAACCCGGTCCTGGAAAGCGCCCGGCAGACGGTGCTGCTGGAGATCCAGGATCCCAAGAGCCAGTTCCAGGAATGGACGCAGTCGGAGAAGATCGGAACGCCGGTCTATCGCGTGTCGGGGACCAGTGGACCTGACCATGCCAAGATGTTCGAGATGGATGTGCTGGTCGGGGAAACGGTGCGCGGACACGGGAGCGGCCCCAGCAAGCAGGCCGCGGAACGGGCGGCGGCCGCGGATGCGTTGAGCCGGATGGGGATCAAATAATGCAAAATCAGGACAGGGCGCCGGGAAAATAAATGCCTCTACGCTTAAAATCACTTGAACTGCAGGGTTACAAGACATTCGCCTCGCGCGCGGTGTTCGAGTTCGCCAGTGGGATCACAGCCATTGTCGGCCCGAACGGATCGGGGAAGTCGAACATCGCCGACTCACTTCGCTGGGTGCTGGGGGAGCAGTCCTACAGCCTGCTGCGCGGCAAAAAGACCGAGGACATGATCTTCGCAGGCTCGGAGCACCGGCCGCGCGCCGGCATGGCCCAGGCGACCATCACCTTCGATAATACCGAGCAGTGGCTGCCGGTGGATTTCTCGGAGGTGGCTCTGGAGCGGCGGGCATACCGGGACGGGCGCAATGATTATCTGCTCAATGGGCAGCACGTGCGCCTGCGAGAGATCAACGAGCTTCTGGCGCAGGCTGGCCTGAGCGAGCGCACCTACACCATCCTGGGGCAGGGGCTGGTGGATGCCTCCCTGGCCCTCAAAGCGGAAGACCGCCGGCGCCTGTTCGAGGAGGCAGCCGGGGTGGGGTTGTACCGCACGCGGCGCGAAGAAGCGCTCAAGCGCCTGGATAACACCGCCCGCAACCTGGAGCGCGTGCTGGATATTATGGCCGAGCTGGAACCCCGCCTGCGAAGCCTGGAGCGCCAGGCGCGGCGGGCCATCGAGTTTTCGCAGGCCCAGGCTGCCCTGAAGGTCACGCTGCGCGAGTGGTACGGGTATCACTGGCATCGGGCGCAGAAAGACCTGGCGGATATCCGCCAGGCTGCGCGGCGGCAGGAGCTGCGGGTTCAGGATTCGCGCGGCCTGCATGAGAAGGCCCAGAACGCATACAGCGCATTCCGTGAGAGGCTGAGCGGATTGCGGGCGCGGCTGAACAGCTGGCACCGGCAGAGCGCCGAGCTTCACGGCCAGTGGGAGGCTGCCAGCCGGGAACTGGCGGTGCTCGAAGAACGGCGCCGGGCATTGACATCCAGCCTGGCGGCGTTGATCGCAGATCAGGACCGCGCCGCAGACGAGCTGCGCCAGGCGCGTGATCTGGCCGCCGAGGCGCACAAGGAATCCCTCTCCGCCCGGCAGGAGTACGACGAAGCTGTGGGCCAGTTGAACGGGGCAGGAGAAACGCTTCAGAACCGGCAGGCCGAGCGCGCCCGGCTGGAAGAGTCACTGGACCGGATCAACGGGCAGGTCGAGGCGCTCAACCTGCTGCGTACTGAGAACCAGGCCCGCATGGATGAATTGTCCGGCCGCATCCAGGCGCGCCAGGAAAGGCAGTCCGGTCTTCGTGAGGCGATCACGGCATCCGAGGCGGCCCTGCAGACCGCGGCCGAAAGGCTGCAGTTCGCCCGCCGCCAGCGGGAAGAGGCGGGCGCCGGCCTGGCGCAGGCCGAGGCATCGCTTCAAACGGAACGGCAGAGAGCCGGGGAGATCGAGTCCCGGCGCCGGGCCGCCCTGGACAGGCGCGCCGGGCACGAGGCGCGGCACTCGCGCCTGCTTGCCCAGCGCGAGGTATTGGAACAGGCCGAACAGTCGCTGGCGGGCTATGCGGAAGGGGCCCGCTACCTGCTGGAAGCCGTGCGCGATTCCCGGTTGAGAGGGGCGCGCGGCGCGTTGAGCGCCTCGCTGGATGTCCCTGCCGAGTTGGAGACCGCGATCGCTGCCGCTCTGGGAGAATCGCTGGATGCGGTCCTTTTAGAGAACGATGAGACCGAGCAGGCGTTGAGCCTCCTGGAGGCCGAGGAATCCGGCCGGGCAGCGCTGCTGCCGGTCAACCCGCGCCGGGCGGGAAGACAGGCCGTCCTGCCGGAGGATCCCGATTGCCTGGGCATGGCTGCGGACCTGGTGCGCGCGCCTGATGAACTGCGCCCGGCTGTCAGTGCTCTCCTGGGTCAAACCTGGGTGGTCAGGAACCGTCACGCAGCCCGGCGGCTGGTGGAGCTGTTGGAGGCGCCGGGGCGGATCGTGACCCTGCGCGGGGAGGTTTTCCATGCGGATGGGCGCATCCTGGCGGGGAGTTCCGGTCGCAGCACCACCCTGAGCCGGGCGCGGCAGAAGCGGGAATTCGACAGCACGCTGGAAGAGCTGAAGGCGCAATTGGAGGCCTCGAACCGTGAGGTCGAGCAGCTCTCCAATGAGCTGGCCGCGGCGCAGCGCCAAACGACCGAGGCAGAGGCCCGCCTGCAGGAAACCCGAAAGCGGGTCGATCAACTGCAGGCCGTGGAGCAGGAGGCCGGGCTGGAGCATGAATCCGCGCGGCGGGGATTGGTGTGGCAGCAAGCGCAGCAGGACCAGCTTGAGCAGGAGTTGCGCGCGGCTTTCTCCGACCAGCAGGCGCTCGTTGACTCACAGCAGGAGGTGGAGCAGAAGGCCGCGGAAGCCACCGGCACTCTCCATGAGATGCGGTCCAGGCTGGGCGCCATCCAGCTGGATGAGGTCCAGCAGCAGTCCGCTTATTGGACCACACGGGCAGCGGTCGCGGAACAGGCCGCCAACAGTGCTGGCCAGCGCCTGCAGGAAAGACTGAGCGAGACCGAACGGTTCGCCTCCCGCCAGGATCAGACCCGCGCCCGGGTTGAGGAAACACAGACCGCGCTGCGAGATCTGGAATCCGGGACAACGACCCTGCACGAGAAAGAAGCCGCCCTTAAGCAGCAGATCGAGGCGATGCGCGTGGAGATCGAGCCGGCGGAAATGGAATTGGAGAAGGCGGAGGTGGAAGAAACGCGCCTCCAGTCCCTGGAAGACGAAGCGCAGAAGACCCTCTCGAACATGGAACGGGCCTTCGGGCAGATCCAGCTCGACCAGACCCGCAAGCAGGAGGGCTTGAGCAACCTGCGCGAAAGGATCATGGATGACTTCGGGCTGGTGATGTTCGAATATGCCGCGGATGTCTCCGGGCCGGTGCCGCTCCCCCTGGATGGGATGGTGGAGCAGCTTCCCGTGGTCACGGAACTGCCGCTGGACATGGAGGAGCATCTCAGCCGGCAGCGCTCGCAATTGCGACGCATGGGTCCGATCAACCCGGAGGCCAAAACGGAGTACGACTCCGAGTCGCAGCGTTACGAGTTCATGAAGGTCCAGGTGGAGGACCTGCGCAAGGCCGAACAGGACCTCAAACAGGTGATCGCCGAGCTGGATGAGCTTACCAAGCGGGAGTTCTCACGCACCTTCGATGCGGTGGACAAGCGCTTCCGCGAGACCTTTGTGCGGCTCTTTGGGGGCGGTTCGGCCCGCCTGGCATTGACCGACCCCGAAAACCTGGTGGAGACGGGAATTGAGATCGAGGCGCGGCTGCCAGGAAGGCGCGAGCAGGGATTGGCCCTGCTCTCTGGCGGAGAGCGCAGCCTGACAGCCATCGCGCTGGTCTTTGCGCTGCTCAAGGTCTCGCCCACGCCGGTCTGCGTCATGGATGAAGTGGACGCCATGCTGGACGAGGCCAACGTGGGCCGCTTCCGCGACCTGCTGGTGGACCTGAGCAAGGATACGCAGTTCATCATCATCACCCACAACCGCAACACCGTGCAGGCCGCGGACGTGATCTACGGAATCACGATGGGGCGCGATTCAGCCAGCCAGGTGATAAGCCTGCGGCTCGACCAGGTGACCGATGAGATGCTGAGCCGGAGCTAGGTCAACATTCGGTGCAGCCGCCCAGGCCCGGGGGCCCGGGCGGCCTTTTTTTTAAGATGTAATATTCCCGGAGGCCAAGCGTCTCTTTATAGGATCAAGATGGATGACTTATCCTCAACTCCGGCGAAGCTTGCAAGGCTCGCGAAGCTCGCAAAGCGTCCCCTGAGCCTCCTGTGCGGAGGTTTTTTCGGAGCGGTGATCCTGTACGAGATC
>CAZSPX010000005.1:10312-31737 GCA_964608885.1 uncultured Anaerolineaceae bacterium
ATGGCTGGGAGCCTTCGTGCTGCTGTGGGTATTCTGGCTGCTGGTGGGATTTCCACAGATCACAGGGGAATCCTATCTGCCTCGCCTTATCCCCTTAGCTCTCAATCACGACCTCACCTATGTCCTCAACCGGGCGACGAAGTTCGTCCTCTGGCTGGCCTATCTCACGCTTTTCCCGACTTCCGCAAAATCCAAAGCAGCACACACGCTTTAGCGCGAATCCGTAATCCCCACCTGCTGACACATGTCCAGCAGAGGACAGGTGGAGCAGTGCGGGCGCTGCCCGGTGCAGATGTGCTTGCCAAAGGGGACCAGCAGGCGGTTGATGTCAATCCAGTATTTGCGGGGCAGTGTTTCGGTAAGGGTCTGCATGGTCTTTTCCGGCGTGGAAGCTGCCACATAGCCCCAGCGATTGGTGACGCGGTGGACATGGATATCCACGCTGATAAATGGCTGATGACAGGCAACCCCCAGGACCAGATTGGCGCACTTGGGGCCGACACCCGGGAAGGACTGCAAGACCTCGGGGTCGCAGGGAAGCTCGCCCGCGTGATCTTCCAGGATGCGGCGGGCGATCTCGCGGATCTGGGCGGCCTTGCGTTCGTGGAAGGTGGAGGCATGGATGAGGGCGTCGATGCGGGCCGCCGTAAGGCGGACCGTTTCTGCCGGGGTGCGCGCCGCAGCAAAGAACCGGTGCGCGGTGGGGATGGTCACTTCATCAAAGGTGCGGATGGAGATGATGCAGGCTACCAACTGCTCGAAGGGAGAGGCATAGCCTGCTTCGGCCAGCTCGAACATGGCCGCCTTCTTGAAGGGCTGGACGGCGGTCTCGATCTGGTCCAGGGCGAAGTCAATATTAAAAGTCTTTTTTCTCATGGATGGAATATTTCCAAGACCCTATCTTAACCCAAACCCGGCAGACGAGCTGCCGGGATCGGATCGCTGAGTGAAAGAGTCTGTTACCTACTCATATGCCAGTGTATCGCGGACTGTCAGCGTGGATGCACGGTGAGCGGGCATGGCGCTGGCCACCACGGCAATGACCAGCGTGAAGACCATCCAGGCCAGAATGCCGCGGATCCCAAAGACGGGGGTCATCGGGGCGGTGAGGATGGCCATCCCCACGCCATATGCGAGCACGCCCGTGATCGGGATGGAGAGCAGGATGCTGATGGCCCAGCTGATCAGGCCGACCACGATACCCTCGACGATCACAATGGATTGGATATCGCCGTTGGAGGCACCGATGGCGCGCATCACGCCGATCTCGCGCGTCCGCTCCATGACGTTAATGCTCATGGTCCCCATCATGCCCAGGCCACCGACCACCGCGATCAATGTTGACATGACCAGGAGGAAATAAATCAGGATATCTGTCTGGGAGGTCTGGCTCTTCAACCAGTCTGCCCCGAGCTGGGTGGATGAGTATTGGATCCCACGGGCCTTGTAGATGGAAACGATCTGATCGCTGATGCTCTTCTGGGAAATGGCATCATGCTGCGTTGTCAAGATGCGGAGGGAATAAACCTGGCCGGGCAGACCGATCAAGCGGCTGAGGTACTCATAATTGACGTACATCAACGGTACACCCGTATTCCCGGTAATGGTGTACACACCTACGACGTGCCAGCGGGTCTCCTTTTCGTCAATTTTCAAGGTCAGCCAATCACCCACCTTGAGATCCGGGAACATGGACAGCAGGTAGTTGCCGATCACCACCGCATTTTCATCGCCGGGTTTCAGCCAGCGCCCCGAGGCGATCACCGGCTTGATCAGGGTTGAATCGGAAGGAGGTGCCATGAAGACCACCTGTGTGCCGGTCGTGTTCTCCGAGCGGATCAACGTGGCAGGGATCTCGGTCCAACCCTCCACGCTGACCACACCGGGGACGTTCTGCGCAAGGGAGGCCACCTCTTCAAGGCGATAGTAGCGGCCAAAGCTGAGATTAATATCCGCAAGGAAGTATCCCTGGACATCGGTCATGGATTTGTTGAACGTCTCCCATAGATTGAATACACCAATGAAAATGCCGCCTGCCAACACCAGCGCGAAAAGCGTGAGGAGAAGCCGGGCGCGGCGGCGGAATGCATTTCGGAGAGAGAGACGCATCGGCCGCGGGAGCAGGAGAACTGCCCGGCTGACCGAGCTGTCTTTTGGCTTGACGCTGCCGCCGATCCCGTAATCACTGATGGCTTCACGGACCGTAACGCGCACGCTCCGGTAGATCGGCCACAGGGCGGCCAGCAGAGGCACCACCAGAGCGATCAGTCCCTGCTGAACCAGCGTGATGGTATAGGGCCTGAATGGACGGGTATAGAAGTTCAGGTACTCGGCCATTCCTCTGCCGATGGTCTGCGCAGCGGAATTGGAAAGGGGGACCGCAAGCAGGAGGGCCATCAGTCCAAAGCAGAGGACGAGGATCGCGTACATGAAGAAGATCTGGAGATTTCCCCCACCAACCGCTTTCATGATGCCGATGTGGCGGGTCTGCTGGGTCATCAGGGCGGTTATCGTATTGATGATCAATACGGCACTTAACAACACGGTCAGATAGCTGAGGAGACCCAGGACAAGAAATACGCTCTGGACGATGCTGTACGCGAAGTGGTGCCCGGGCCGGAATGCGCTGACAAAATAGACGGTTGCCCCGGCCCGCTCAAGTCGGTCGGCCACAGACTGGGCGACCTGGGTTACATGCTGCTGGTCGGTCTGTCTTTCCGACACACTGATTGCCATCACATTGTATTCCCGGGTCCCGCCCAGCCATTCGATGGTCTTGGGGGTCACATAGGCCCCGAGCAATTGCGTCAGGTTGTAGGGAATACCGGTCACATCGTGCATGTAGCCGGCAAAAACAAGTTGGCGGATCTTTCCATCGCTGAGTTGGATGGTGATCTTGTCTCCCGGCCTGTACCCCAGGGTTGCGGCGGAGGCATCCAGAAGGACCTCACGTTCACCGAGGGAGGGGATCGAATCTTCTCCGCGGGCCGGTTTGAGCGTGTTCAAGGTCCGCTCACGAGGATCGTTCAGCATCGTGATCTGGATCGTGATCGGCTCCAGCCCGGGATGCAGCACCTGCGCGCTGGTAATGCTGAGGCCTTCGGCCGCATCCACGCCCGGCATGGCGCGGGCGATCTCGACCATTTGATCGGTGAGCGGGAAGGCTGAGACCGAGGCTTCAGAGGGGTTGGCCGAGAGGTAATCCCCATCCATGCTGTCGAGCATGTAGAGCGCCAGATTACTGTTAAAACCTACCGCGAACGTGCCGACCAGGATCGTAAGGATGGTGAGGATGGTCCGTGATTTGCTGCCCCACAGGTCGGCCCACACCTTCTTCCAGCGGCTGCTCATGAGGTCTCTCCCCGGCGGGCCTGGTTTTCGTCTTCATGCAGATCGGCTGCATGATGCAAGGCGTCGCGGGTGATCTCAGATTTGCCCAGGAGCTGGTTCAGCTCGGCGTAATCAATGGCCAGGACCTCCACGGGCCCGGATTCGGAGGCGCGGATGGAAGCGCGGTGCTTGCGCTCGTGGAAAAATTCCATCTCGCCGAAGTATTTCCCCGGTCCCAGTTGGAGAGCGATGACATCCGATTGCCCGGGCCTGGGAAGGAAGATCTCGACGTGCCCCCTGGAAATAATGAAGAAGTTTTCCGCATTTGCGCCCTCTGAAAGGATCATCGCTCCGGGCTCAAAGCGCTGCGCCTCGGCGAAGTGCGTGGCCTCCAGTAGTTGGTCCTGGGTGAGGGTGGGCATGGCTTTGGCAACATACTCATTGACGATCTCGCCATCCGTGATGAGGGCAGTGCGGTGGGTCCGGCGGGCAAGTCCGCTGTCGTGGGTGACAATGATGATGGTCTTGCCCTGGGAGACCAGGTTGTTGAAAAGAGAAAAGACCGACTCGGCGGTCTTGGAATCCAGATTGCCGGTCGGCTCATCCGCGATCACAATAGGCGGGTCGTTTGCAAGGGCGCGGGCGATCGCGACGCGCTGCTGTTGGCCCCCTGAGAGCGCTGTAGGGAGCTTGTAGGCGTGATCGGCGAGTTCCACGAGCTCCAGCAGCTCCAGGGCTCGCTTTTCGCGCTGGCGCATGGGATAGGTGCGGCAGAAGTCCATGGGGAGCATGATGTTCTCGATGACAGAGATGGTGGGAAGGAGCTGAAAGAACTGGAACACTATGCCCAGGTTCTTCCCGCGCCAGCGCGCCATGCGGTTCTCGTTGAGCTGGTGCACGGGTGTGCCGTTGACAAACACCTCTCCCGTGGTGGGGCGGTCGATCCCTGTGATCATATTGAGCAGGGTGCTCTTTCCACTCCCGGACTTGCCGATGACACTTACAAATTCACCGGTGTTGATGTGGAGCTCCACGCTGTTCAGGGCATGGAAATCCCCGACCGCGGTCTTGTAATATTTGTTGACATCCCGCAGATCAATGATCGGGCCGTCCACGGCCCCGGGGGTGGATTGACTGAAGGTGGACATGCAAGCCTCGGCTTTCACCCGGCGGAGGGGCAGATCAATTCTCGAATTTGACGGCGGCGGTCATCCCCCAGCGCATGGAGGGCTTGGATTCGGTGAGCAAGACGGTTACTTCGTAGACCACGTCACCCTGATTCCTGGAGAAATTCTGGGCAATGGACTCGATATTGCCTTTGAGGGAAACGCCAGGAATCGCATCGAGGGTGACCGTTACCGGCTGGCCTTCCTCAAGCTCCACCACATCGATCTCGGTCAGGTCCGTGGTCTTGACTACCCAACGGGAGGTGTCGGCAATGGTCACGACCGGCTGCCCGGCAGAGGCGAATTCACCGACCTTGAGAGAGAGATTGGTCACGAGCCCGGCGAAGGGAGCGCGCACTTCAGCATTCGCGAGGGCTGCGCGGGCGCCAGCGGTATCCTCAGTGAAGGAGACATCCTGCAGGATGTCATAATCCTTTTGAGACTGGTCGAGGCGGGCGCGGGCAGTATCTGCGCTGGACTGGAGCTCCATCCATTGGATGGCGCGCCGGTATTTAGCCCAGGCGCTGTCCAGGCGCTTCTTGTATTCACGTCCCGTGTTATTGTTCGCGCCGAGATACTTGTAGGGCTCATAGGCATTCCGGGCGGCATTCAATTTTTCCAGGGTTGTGGAGACGGCCTGGGCCGGGGTCATTCCGGAAAATTCCGTGGGGATATCAAAGTTATCCAGCTTGAACTGGGCGTCCCGCACGCCCTGGTAGGCCGCGGTAAGCTCCCTGGACGCGTCCGACCGGGCTGCCTCGAGGGTCTTGGCTTCGCTGCTCTCCAGCCGGGCGATCACCTGCCCGGCTTCCACCTTTTCTCCCTGTGAGACCAGCACTTCACTGATGAGTCCGCTGGCGTTCAAGGCGATTTCGGCATAACGGACCGGTTCAATAAATCCTTCGGTGATGATGGCGGAATCAGCGAGAACGGTTGGGATGACCGTGGGAGTCGGCGCGGCTGAAGGTGTCGTGCCGCAGGCGGAAAGGATCAGGCCTGTCAGCACGATCGTGATGATGAATTTCCGGGCGTTCATGGGGGTTCCTCCTGGATTCTGACGATGTCTCCAAGAGATATACGCCGCTGCAGGTCGCGAGTTGCATGGAAAAAGAAAAGCCCGCCTTTCGATAGGCGGGCTTGATGGGATCAAACCCATGGCAGCTATTCATCCAGCAGCATATGGGTCTCTTCCTGCAGCCAGTGACGGCCGTCGCGCGCAAGCAGGGTATCAGCCTCCCGCGGCCCCCAGCCTCCGGGGCGATAAAGCGCAAGAGGTGGCGATTGGTGCTTCTCCCAAGTCTGGAGAATGGGGTCGATCAGGCCCCAGGCAGTCTCCACCTCATCGGCGCGGGTGAAGAGGGAGGCATCTCCCTGGAGGGCGTCCAGCAGGAGACGTTCGTAGGCCTCGGGGATCGCGGTCTGACCGAAGGCCTGGTCATAGTGAAATTCCATGTCCACGGAGCGGGTCTCGGAGACGGTATCCGGCGCTTTGGCTTCAAAACGCAGGTGGATGCCCTCATCCGGCTGAAGGTAAAGAACCAGCATGTTCGGCTTCATGGTCTGCATTGGGAACATGGCCAGCGGTGGTTCCTTGAACTGGATGATGATCTGGGATTGTTTTTCGGCCAGGCGCTTCCCGGAGCGGAGATAGAAAGGCACGCCCTTCCAGCGCCAATTGTTAATGTACAGCCGCAGGGCTGCAAAGGTGGCCGTGTTGGAGTTGGGTTTCACCTCTGGTTCCTGACGATAGCCCTTGTACTGGGCGCGCACCGTGTTGGCGGTCACCTGCTCGGGAGTCATGGGATCGATGGCGCTCAGTACCTTGACCTTCTCATTCCGCAAATGGGTGGCGCTGAAGGAGGCCGGCGGCTCCATGGCGACCAGGGTCAGGAGCTGAAGGAGGTGGTTCTGAAACACATCCCGGAGCACACCGACGCTGTCATAAAACCCGGCACGGTGCTCGAGGCCGACCTTCTCAGCCACGGTGATCTCGACATGGTCCACATAGTTGCGGTTCCATACCGGTTCGAAGATGGTGTTGGCAAAGCGGGTAAAGAGAATGTTCTGGACTGTTTCCTTGCCGAGGTAATGGTCGATGCGGTAGATCTGGTTCTCCTGGAGGGAGCGATGCACCTGCTCGTTTAGCTCGATGGCCGAAGCCAGGTCGGTGCCAAAGGGTTTTTCCAGCACCACGCGCCGCCAGCCGCCGCTCTCCTTGAGCTGCCCGGTCTTCGCCAGGTTATCGATCACCACCGGGAAAAGCTTTGGAGGGATGGCCATGTAATACAACCGGTTGGCCGGCCCGCCCTCAATACCGGCCAGGTGTTTTTCCAGCGCAATGAACTCATCCAGGTCGGTGTAATCGGCGTGCTTGTAAAAGAGGTTCTGGGAAAAGGCGGCCCACTCGGCCTCGGTGAATTCATAGTCTGCGAACTCTTTGACCGCTTCCAGCAGGTGCTGGCGGAACTGCTCGTCGGTATATTCCGTTCCGCCGGAACCGACGATCTTGTACGGGTGGGGAATGCGGTCCTTGCGGCACAGGTTGAAGAGGGAGGGGATAAGCTTGCGCTTGGTGAGGTCGCCGGAGGCGCCGAAGATGACGATGGTCGTCAACAAGCCATGATCTGCCATATTTATATCCCTGATAAGGAGCAACAAAAATGAATTGTGATGCAGAGTCTGCGGGTACTAGAGTCTACTGGCGGCCTGGGCATCCACCATCCAGGTAATGCGTCCATCGGAGGGGCGAATGCGCTGGGCAGGCCACTGGTCGGGATGCCGGCCTCCTTTGAAGACGCTGGCAAGGATGCCGGACTTACCCACACCGCTGACCAGGAAAATGACCAGGCGGGCTGAATTGAAGACCAGTGGAGTGAGCGTGACGCGGTCGGTGGGGCGTCCCTGATACTCGCCGGTCACCGCGATCACCGGGGCGGACGCCTCGACCTGCGACCCCGGGAAAAGGGAGGCGGTGTGGCCGTCCTCGCCCAACCCCAGCAGGACAAGATCGAGCCGCGGCCATCCAAGGGGCGGCTCTGCAAATTCCCTGAGCTGTGCAGCATACTCCTGTGCGGCCTCGGCAGGCGGAAGCTCTGACCGGATGCGATGGACGTTTTGCTCCGGGATGGAGATCTCGTCCAGCAGCGCCTGGCGGGCCTGTGCATAATTATTGGCAGGGTCCTCGACCGGGACACAGCGCTCATCCCCCCAGAAAAGGTGGATCCTGGCCCAGTCGAGATCCGCGCGTGCCAGGAGCCGGAACAGGGCGATGGGGGTTGTCCCTCCGCTCAGGGCGGCAAGAAAGCGGCCGCGTTCCGAAATGGCCTGTGCCGCGGTCCGGATGAACACCCTCGAGGCGGCCTGGCTGAGACGGGAATGGTCATTGAAAATGCGCATATCCGGGTTCCTGCTGCCATATGAGGTGAGACCGAAGGAGTTCGCGCGCTGAACGGGTGACGCGCAGGAGCGCATCCGAGGCGCTGCCGGCCTCAGGGATACCGACCAGATCGCCGAAAGAAACATGCGGCACCAGCCCGAATCTCTCCCTCCCGCTGAGCACCTGCCGCGCCATTTGCAGCATAAAAGCCAGGCGCTGGCGGTCGGGGCGGCGCTGCCGCAGCCAGGTGATGGGGTGGCTCATGGAAGCGCGGGCCACCACGCCGCTGACCACGGTCACGAGGATGCGGGTCTGCGGGACGCGCTCCAGGAAGATCTGCAGGCTGCGGGACCAGAGGTCGAACTCGGCATCCGGGGCTGGCATGAAGGCCGGATCGGGTTCGATTCCTCCGCGGGCGAAGATCAGCAGAGCTCCACCCGCCGCGAGATGGCGGATGGATTGCCGGATGACCTGCATCCGCCCATAGGTATCCTGTTTGGCGGGAGCATAGATGGCATACTCGCTGATATGGGGGAGCTTCTCAAAAAAGGGGATATCGCCGATGATCACCTTGTAATCGGGGCGTGTGACCTGTGATGAAATGACGACCGAATCGAACGATCCCGGGTGGTTCGAAGCGATCACCAGTGGACCGTGGGAGGGGATGTGCTCCTTCCCCCGCACCGCAACCCCGCGCGCGAAACGTGGGAGCACCCAGCGTGCTCCGGCTGCTATGCCTTGCTCCGCGACGATGCGGTCCAGGCTGGCTCCCAGCTCAGCGAACCGGTGTGCGGCTCTCCCGAAGAGCAAGCGGATCAGACCGCGCGCCCAACGCTCCGCAGGCAGGGCCAGGGCCTTGGTCAGTTCGTTGAGGAGCGAATTGCTGAGGGTTTCAACTGGATCGGAGTCTGCCGGCATACAATGTTCCTCTAAGATTTTGCGCTGACGCTTGTGCGTTAAAAGTGTAGCATAAAATCCAAAATGGAATAGAATCCTCTTATGCCTTCCCTGAATATAAAGAAATTAAAAACCCACCGGGCGCGCAGTTTTGGGCTTCCCCCCGCGCCCCGCGTAGCCTCTTTCCAGGCCGCCCAGGCGTTCGTCAACCGCCGTGGGTTCATTTTCTTCTGGCCCATCCAGGGCATTGACATGCCCAGCCTGTGGACGGCGGTGGCAGGCAACCGGCCGGTGGCCGATGCGCACGATGATCCCGGACATATCACCTGGGGGTGGAAGGACCGCGCACTAGGGAAACAGGTCTGGTACTACGGCAAAGTGCTGCGTCGAAAGGCCACCATGATCTCGCTGGAGACAGCCCCGTATTTCTATGCCCTCTCGGAAAACTACGGGTCCCCGGAGGAGGATTATCTGCTGGCCTATGAGGAGGGCCGCCTGACCCAGGCCGCGAAGCAGGTTTATGAGGCGCTCCTCGAACTGGGCGCCATGCATACCATCGATCTCCGCAAGGCGGCCCGGCTGGAAAATGCCAAGGAATCCGAGTTCAACAAAGCGATCGAGTCCCTGCAGGCGGATTTCAAGATCCTGCCGGTGGGAGTGGCAAAGGCCGGTGCATGGAAATATTCCTTCATCTATGAGCTCACCTCGCGGCATTACCCCGACCTTTCCGAGCAGGCGAGGCCGATCGGAGAGGCCGAGGCCCGGCAGAGGCTGCTGGAGCTGTATTTCCGATCTGTGGGCGCCGCGCAAACCCGCGATGTGATGAAATTATTCGGCTGGCCGGCACAACTGGCCGGCCGGACCCTGTCCCGGTTGGTGGAAAAGGGGGTGATTGCCGGCGGGCTGACCCGCGAGGACAGGACCGGTGACTGGTTCGCCCTGAAGGAGCTGACCGCCTGAACCCGCTGCAACCTGCAGGAGCCATGAGCGTAGATAAATAAGGTGAGCCGCCCTTCGCGGGAGGTCATCATCCCGGATGAACGCAAAGGAGAGTGTATGATGAGTCGACATGGTCGTACGCAGTTGGTTCTGGGCATCCTGCTGATCCTGCTGGGAGGCTGGTTTCTGGCGGACCGCAGCCTGCCCGCGTTCCATGACCTGGTTACCCGCTATATGCAGTGGCCGTTCAGCCTGGTCACCATTGGGGCGGGATTATTCCTGCTGGGCCTGCTTCTGGGCGCGCCCGGCATGTCGGTGCCCGCCGCGGTCGTGGCCGGAATTGGCGGCCTCTTCTATTATTTTACGAAGATCGGGAACTGGACCGATTGGTATATGTGGCTGCTTGTCCCCGGTTTTGTGGGCATCGGCTCCGTGCTGGCGGGCCTGCTGGGTGAAAACACCCGTCATAACATTCGCCGGGGACTCAACTTGATGGTGGTCAGTGCGGTGCTGTTCCTGGTCTTCTCCTCGGTATTGGGAGGCTGGGACCGGCTGGGCAGTTATGGTCCGGCGATCCTGATCATCCTGCTCGGGCTGTGGGTGCTGGGCAACGGCCTTTTCCAGACCTGGAGGCATAATAAATTCTTCCAGACACCGGCCAGCCGGCCGGAGGAGGATGACCATGCGTAGGTCTTCATTGATCTGGGGGGTGGCCCTGCTCCTGCTGGGTCTTCTCATGTTTGCCGATGCAGCCGGATTTCGTCTGGGAGCCATCCGCCCGCTGAGCTTCTTCTGGCCGCTGGCGCTGATCCTTCTGGGGGGCTGGTTGATCCTGGGTGTGACGATGCGAGGCAGAATGGGCATGAGCGCTGAACAGGCCTCGGTGGATCTTCAGGGGGCGACCGAGGCCGATGTGAAGATCAATCACGGCGCTGGAGAGCTTCAGATCGCTGGCGGCGCGGGACCGGGTCTGCTGGCAAGCGGGACATTCAATGGTGGTCTGGACCAGTCCAGCCGCATGACAGGGAACAGTCTGGATGTACACCTGAGCCCTCCCGGACCTCCTTTCATGTTCCTGCCTCACATGGAGCGTTATGACTGGGACTTGCGCTTGAACTCCGAGATCCCAATGACGCTGACCCTGCAGATGGGTGCGAACAAGGCTAGCGTAGACCTGAGCAATCTGCACGTGACCGACCTGAAGGTGGAGACCGGCGCGAGCCAGGCAGACATCACCCTGCCAGCCCGCGGGCGGATGCGGGCGAAATTCAACCTGGGAGCGGCCTCACTTACCATCCATGTCCCGCAGGGGGTCGCGGCGCGGATCCATGCCACCCACGGCGTCTCGGATGTAAAGGTGGACCAGTCCCGCTTCCCGCGCAACGGCGAGTACTACCAGTCTCCCGATTATGAGACCGCGCAGGATGCCGCCGAGATCAGGATCGAGGCGGGCGCGGCCGAGATAAAGATCCAGTAAACAAGGAGAAAACCATGAGACGCTTCAACACACAGATCGTCCTGGGATTGCTCTTGCTGGCGGGGGGAGGCCTCCTGCTCCTGCAGACCCTTGGGTACCTGAAGAGTGCCACCGACCTCTTCTGGGGCGGCACATTCCTGCTGGTGGGGGCTGTGTTCCTCTCACTGTTGTTCGGAGGGCAGTGGTGGCCAGCCTTCCCGGGCATGACCCTGCTGGGGTTAGGCACCATCATCCTCCTGGGCGACCGGCTGGGCGATTTCTCAGGGATGGTTTTCCTGGGCGCCATTGCGATCGCCTTCTGGCTGGTCTATTTGATGGACCGCCCCAACTGGTGGGCGCTCATCCCGGCAGGGGTGCTCACCACGCTCGCCGCAGTGACCGTCCTGCCTGAGAAGGTAGGCGCTTTCGGAACCGGCGGGGTGTTCTTCCTCGGGCTGGCGCTGACTTTCCTCCTGGTGGCCCTGGCGACAGGGATGCAGTGGGCCTACTATCCCGCCGCTGCGCTGGGTGTACTGGGTGTCCTGGCCTCCGCCTCATTGACGAACCTCGCCAATTACATCTGGGCGGCGGCTCTGATCCTGGGCGGCGGATTCCTGATCCTGCGTTACTTCACGAAGCGATGAGCCAGGAGGCCGCCCGGGGCGGTCTTGTGATGATCTGATGAAAGCGGCCGGCTCGCATGAAGAGCCGGCCGCTTCTATCTATGGAGGAAGGGGTGATCCTGATGTCCTCAGGGGAGGAAATTAAGTGCCCGATTTCTCATCCAGAGACGACCTCGATATCCGGGAAGAACTGGTGAACTGTGCCAGCCACCCAGCCATGCAGGGTGGCCGGGGACAGGGGACAGCCCATGCATGCCCCGCCCAGACGCACCGTGAGAGTGTGGTCCTCAAAGGAGACGAATGTAACGCTCCCACCGTGGAACTGCTCCACGTAGGCGCTGAGCTTGTCGATCAGCGAACGGAGCTGCTGTTCAAGATCCGGTGCCTGGGTGGCCATTCTTCTATCCTCCTTCTGAGAATGTGGACGAATGATGCAGCCCGTCCTTTAAGAGGGCCTGCACCTGGACCTGGGCATCCTTCCAGCGGCCCGACACGCCGCGCGCCAACCGGTTGAGGATGATAGTCCCTGTGGTTGGATGCTCGCGGCACAGGCGCGCCAGGACCGTCCCGCGGATCCGGATCGCCTCCAGCGAAGTAGAACTGACGATCCCCGAGCTGTAAAAAGGGTTCCCTATCACTGCCGACCATCCAAAAGCGTCGCCGGGTTTCAGGCGCGCCAGGGTGATGGGCGGCCCGTCATAGGGTTTGTACTGGATCAGCGCATTACCCCCGGTAATTAAATACAGGGAGTCCGCCCGGTCCCCCTGGTTGAAGATGACTGTGTCGGGGGGGCAGCTGTAAAAATCGAACAGGGGGCGCAGGAGTTCGATCTGCAGGGGGCTCAGCCCCTCAAAGAGCGAAATCCCGTTCAGCGTGCTGAGCATTGACTAATCTTATCCCTGCCCCTTCGGAAGGGAATAGTATCAAACATCATGAATGTCTGGACATTTATCCCGCCTTGTATATGATGTCTTTTTTCGCGGTTATACTCTCCAAAGATGTCACTTTATACAGGATCCTGCATCCAATGAATGTAACCAACCTGCCCGCGGAGTTTTCCATTGATAAGCTGAGGCAGGGCGATCGTAACGAATTTGCCCGGCTGGTCGATCACTCCGCGGGTGGTATTCATCGCCTCGCCCTGAGAATGCTTGGGAACGAACTGGATGCCGAGGATGTGCTGCAGAACACCTTCCTGAAAGCCCTGCAATCCCTGCCGCGGTTTGAAGGCCGCTCCAGCCTGACCACCTGGCTGTACCGGATCGCCGTCAATGAAGCCCTGATGCTGGCCCGCAGCCGGAAGCCTGAGGTGCAGATCGCCGAGGAGCCTGGTGAGGAAGCTGAAGACCTCCCGCTCCCGGTGCAGTTGAAGGATTGGTGCTGCCTGCCCGAGGCGGATTTCCTCTCGGCTGAAGCGAAGCAGGCACTCGAACGCGCCATTGCGGACCTGCCAGAGAAATTGCGAGTGGTGTTCCTGCTGCGGGATATCGAGGGGCTCTCCATACGCGAGACCAGTGAGGCGCTGACCCTCACAGAGACAGCGGTCAAGACCCGGCTGCTGCGGGCGCGGCTGCAGCTGCGCGAGCAATTATCGGCCTATTTTGGTGAACGGCTCAGAGAGGAGACCGGATGAAACATCTTCGCAGGGAAGAATGCCAGGAATGGCTGGGCTCCATCTCGGACTACGTGGATGGCACTCTTCAAAATGAGCTGTGCCGCCTCCTGGAAGATCATATGACCGGGTGCGAGGATTGCCAGGCGGTTGTGGATACCCTGCGTAAGACCATCGAGCTCTACCGGGAGGATCACCCGGAAGCGATCTCTGAAGAGGTCAAACGGCGTCTGTTCAAGCGCCTGGACCTGGAGGACCTTTTCGCGCCCCGGTGAGCAAGAGTCTGGTGAGACATGACAGATGACAACGGAACACACCTGTCCTCCCTGGAAATGCTCCTGCTGGGGATGATACTGCTCAAGGAAAGCGGAGAGCCGCTGCGCCTGGGCGCGGAATGTCCCGAGTGCGGAGAGGGCCGGCTGGACTATAACGGCCTCCTACAGCTCGAATGCCCGGAGTGCGGTTTTGTGAGCGCGGAAGGGGCTGGCTGCACCTGATAAAGAGCCAGGTGCTCCGTGAGGGCATTCAGGATTGCGAACGGGAAGGGAAATCTGTCATTGGCAGCCAAAAAGGGCCGCCAACGCATCGATCAGGAACAAGCATGCATCGAAAAACATCAACGCCATTCCTCATTATGATCGGTCTCGGACTGATCCTGCTCGGTGTCGCTGGAATCCTCCTGTTATCCAGCGGTAAGGCCAGCGCCAGCGTGAAAGATCAGTTGACCGTCCTCCCGGCGGAAGTCAATTATCCGGCGCCTGCCCTGGAACTCCAGGATATGCAGGGAGCCTCAGTCTCACTGGCGGGGCTGCGCGGGCAGGTGGTCCTGGTCAACCTGTGGGCCACCTGGTGCCCGCCCTGCAAGGCCGAGATGCCCACCCTGGAGGCCTATTTCAATGATCACAAGGAGCAGGGATTCGTCGTGGTGGCGATCAACGACGGCGATCCTACGAAGGACGTGGTCCAGTTCGTGAAGGACTACCGGCTGAGTTTTCCGGTATGGCTGGACCCGGCATACTCGGCAACCGAGCGCGCCTTCAATGCTCCCAACCTCCCCAGTTCTTTTGTGATCGACCGGAAAGGCGTGGTGCGCCTGCGCTGGGTGGGGGAGATCGCCGAAGATACCCTCGAACAATACGTCACACCCATCATCGCGGAGTAGAACATGGATGCAAAAGTAACCCTGCTTGAGAATATGGCCTTCCGGGGGATTTCGGACAGTGGACATGAAGTTCTGTTGGATACGGGACTGGAGAGCGGCGGCGAGGACAGCGCAGCCCGGCCCATGGAGCTGGTCGCCCTGGCGATGGGCGGCTGCACGGGCATGGACGTGATCTCCATCCTGCGAAAAAAACGGCAGGATGTCACCCACTTCGATGTGCGGTTACACCTTGAGCGCGCGGAAGCCCATCCAAAAGTGTTTACCAACGCCGTGATCGAATACGAGGTGGGCGGCCGCGCTGTGGAGGAATCTGCAGTGATGCGCGCCATCCAGCTTTCGGCGGAGAAGTACTGCCCGGTACACGCCATGCTCTCGAAGGTGTTTCCGGTTGAGCTGCGTTACCGCATCCTGGATGAATCGGGGGGATTGCTCAGGGAAGGGATGCTCGAGCCTGAGCTCTCGGGGATGGCTGCCTAGGGAGGCCCGGCGCGCAAGGTGCTGGCCGCATCTGAGCACTCGCAGGCGATCACCACGCGACCGCCCCGTTCCAGGGTGCCCCTATAGGCTGCCGCGCCGTTATAGGTCGTCCAACCGTCCATGACGAAGGCCAGGGGGCCATCTGCCAGGATCCATTCCCCGTTATATTTACGGGCCACATGGACGTGAGTGCCGGTGACACGCCCGCCTTCACAGGAGGGATAACCGACCGGGTCGCCGACGTGAAGCTCGCTGCCTGCGGGGACGCGCCCCTCTGTACCCAGGTGCAGGTAGTAGATGACCCAGCCCGTACGCTCGTCCCCGTCCTTATCCAGGTCCAGGGCCACTCCATCGATCTCCGAGCGCACCACCAGGCCATCGGCCATGGCCGTCGAGTACTGCACCTCATCCACCTTGAAACAACCGGAGAATTGGGAAGGCGGGGCAAAATCCACTGCCACCAGAGGCGCGCCCGTCCCCCAGCCGGTATGAGGTCCGCCCGTGTAGGACCAGATACGTCCCACGGGGAAGGGCAGGCTCAGCGTGGGCTGGCGAAGTGAGCCGGGGATCAGTGTGGACTGCACCGCCCAGGGATCCCCGAACAGGGTGGTGTAGGTGTTGAGGAGTCCCGCGGCCCCGACGGCTTCATTGAATTTATCCCCCGAGAAGATCCTGGAAAAGTAATACTGGAGGGCGACCGAGGCGGCGTTCTGCCAGGGATCGGGCCGCATAAGGGTGTGATCGGGGAGGTCGAACTCCAAAAGTTTCCCGGCGCGCCAACTGTAGTAGCCATTGTTCAGCGTATTGGCCGCCCACACCAACTGGAGGTACAGGCTCTCGTAGTAGATCTGGCGGTGCCCGAGGATGTAACGCCCGGCAGGCGGATCCGGCTGAGTCAGCGCGCCGGTCTGGTATTCCAGGATGGCGAGCAGCAAACGCGGGCTGATGCTGAAATTCTTGGCGACGTAGTCCACCATATTGGGTCCGTCACGCCAATCCCCTCCCGCGTAGGTGCGAAAATTCTTCAGCCAGCCCTCGGAATCCAACACGAAGGCCGTGGTATTGAACCCCACCAGCGTGGGGCCGTCCACGAAGGCATTATCAGGAAGGCTCCTGAACGGGGTGCCCCACAACGCGCGGTAATAGATGGGGATCTTCATCGGGAAGCCGGGGGGCATCGTTGTGGCATCGCGCGGGATGATGGGATTGGCCGCCATGATCTCCGGGACGGAGGTGTTGAAACGGGCTGCCAGGGCAGGGACGGTGTCCCCATCCTGGGCAATGTAATCCACCAGTTCGCCTGGGGCGTAATTGGGGCGGGTGGCGAGAGGGGCCGGCAGGGGCAGGGAGGGGGTGGGGGCGGCGGTGGGTTGGGCGAGCGCGGGCTCCAACGGCTGGCTGGCAGGAGCAGGCGCGCAGCCGCTCAGGCCCAGAACGATAACCAGTATGAAGGCGGTGAGGGTCCGGAGGAGCAAAGTTGACGGGGGAACGTCAGGGTCCGACAGCAGTGGGGGGTACATTCGATTCGCGGAAGATCACAGACCAGGCCTGGCCGACCGGATCTGCAACAATGGTTCTATCATCTTTGACCAGCAGGCCCTGATAGGGTGCGGCGCCCGCCACCACGGTCCAGCCGCCCAGCGTAAAGGGGAATGGCCCATCGGCGGCAACCCACTCGCCGTTGAACTTGCGCGCAAAATGAAGGTGGGTGCCTGTGGCCACGCCGCCTTCACAGGAGGCGTGCCCGATCTGGTCGTTCACATCGACCCAGGTCCCTTCAGGGACGCGATCCCGGGTGGCTATATGCAGGTAGAGGAGACTCCATCCGGTTTGTTCAAAGCCGTCACCGTCCAGGTCGATCACCACCACGCCCTGCCCTGAACGTGTCACCAGTCCGGATGCGGAGGCGAGGACCCAGGTATTCGTCTGCGAGCAGCCGCCGTGGTCGGTGGCCGGGGCAAAGTCGATGGCAGCCATGGCACCATCATGTTCCCAGGCGCCGTGCGGGCCCCCGGTGTAGCTCCATTCCACGTTCGAATTAAAAGGCAGCTCCAGTTCAGGCTGTACCATGCCGTTGGGAAAGACCGCCTTTACCTCGGCATCCCTGGCCCAGGGATCACCGAACATTTCGGTGTACATCGCCGGGAAGCCGGAATTCGGGTCCATGATCTGCGCCCACTGTGACTGGCTGTGAAGCTTGGAGAAAAGGTACTGGATCGCGACCGTGCCGGCGTTCAGGCGCGGGTCGATGCGCAGGCGGGTGCCGTCCGTGAACTGCAGGTCCGTGACGGTCCCCTGGCGCCAGCCGTAATAGGCAATGGACAGCTGGTTCACCGCCCAGACCATCTGGCTGAACATCCCCTTATAACGGAAGTTCTGGTAGCCCATCGGGTACTGGGTATGAAGTGCATCCACAGGCTGGCCGCGCACCCAGCGGCCCTCGTATTCCAGGATCGCAAGCAGCAGGCGGGGGTTGATCGAATTTTCAAAGGCCAGCCGCTTGATGGCCTCCGGTCCGCGGATCCAGCCGGTCGAGCCGAGGTATTCGCTGTAAGACCTGGCCAGGAACCCATTGGCATCTTCGATGTAACCCCGGATATCGAACCCGACCGCCGAACGGCTGAAGATCACCTCGCTGTCGGGCATGATCTCGATATCCGGGCTCATGGCCTGGGAGATGCGGTTGGGGATGAAAAGCACCGTACCGATATCGATCAGGGTCTTTTCGGGGATCGGGGATTGAGAGGTGATCTCGGAGGGGGCCACATTGAATCGCTTCGAGATGCCGCCAAGCGTGTCACCGCTCTTGGAATAATAGAGGATCGGTGCAGCCCCCTCTGTGGCGGTCTGGAAAGGCCGGGTAGGTTCGGTAAAACCCGATCCAGCCCGGGTCGGCGTCACGAAGGAGGTGATGGCAGTAGGGGTCAGGGTGGGTGGAAGTGTCGGGCCGGGGGTGGGAGAACTGATCGGAATGACCGGCAGACCTGTTGGAGGAGTAAATGGCAGCGGAGGGGTGGGAGTGTAGGCTGTGCCCCAGAGAGAGGGAGTGATGCCGCAGCTTAGCTGGAAAAGAGCCAGGATCAGGAGGGCAGTGACGATGCGTTTCACTGGCAGGATTATACCTTGTGACGCCTGTCAGGCTCAACGGGAGATCTGGTTGATCTCTTCCACGCCTTCCCAGGCTTCAATGCGCTGGCTGCCGCGATCGAAGTATCCGTCATACTCGATGCCGTCTCCGCTGGAGAGCCAGCCCTCCAGGTTGAAGGGCAGTGTCCCATCCGCGGAGATCCATTCCCCGTTGTAGCGGCGAGCGAGGTGCAGGTGCGTCCCATTGGAGATGCCCCCCTCACAGGAAGGATGGCCGATACGATCTCCCGCCGACACATAGGTGCCTGCCTCGACCCGGTCGCGGCTCTCGATGTGCATGTAGAGGATCACCCAGCCGGTCTGTTCGAATCCGTCGTTATCCAGATCCTGGATCACCGCCCCGTTTTTGGCCCGGGTGATCAGGCCATCGGCTACGGCTGTGACCCAGATGTCGCTGGGTGTGCAGCCAAGCTGGTCGCTGGGAGGGGCAAAGTCCACAGCCGCCCAGGCCGAGCCGTTGTCCCAGCCGCCGTGCGGGCCGCCGGTGAACGACCAGGTGTCGCCGCGCTCGAACGGCAGGATCATGCGCGGCTGCTGGAGGCTGGCAGGCCGCAGAGGCTCAATGGCATAATCAAAGGGACTTTGCAGGTACATCAGGTAATAGGTCTGGAAGAGCCCGAAGGCTTCCACATCCTTCTCCCAGGCATCCAGGCCGTCCAGTTTGGAGAAGAAGTGCTGGACCGCCGCGGTTCCGGCGTTGATGGTGGGGTTAATGGGTACGACGGTCCCATCCGCAAGCACCCAGGTGGAGACTGCATTCGCGCGCCAGAGGTAGAAGCCGCGGTTCAGCTCGTTGGAGGCCCAGGTTAGCTGGCGGTACAGCCCGGCATGGAAATCATCCACCCAGCCGAGGGGAAAATCACCGTTATAAGAATCCGGGCGGGTGACCCACCCGCTGCGGTATTCCAGCAGGGCCAGGAGCAGCCGGGGATTGACCGAATAATCCTGCGCGACGCGTGTGATGATCTGTGCCGGGGTGAGCAGCTCGCCGTCCACTTCCTGGGCGTAGCTGGAGAGATATCCGCCCTGGCTGTTGATGAAGCCCTCCATGTCGAAGATGGCGCTGGCCGGCCCATATACCAGCTCGGAATCCGGGATGATCTTGAAGGAGGGACCCGTGGAGCCGGGCTCAGGCGCGGGGATGACCAGCGTTTGACCCACGGAAAGGAGGTTGGGATCGCTCATGCCGTTGGCATCCATCAACTGCTGCAGGCTGATGCCGTAGCGCGCGGCGATGCTTCCCAGCGTGTCGCCGGCCTGCACCACGTATTGCTCATTCCCCTGGCGGGGAGTGGGGAGATTGCGAGGCGTATCCGGTGTGGGGGTGCGGAGCGGCTGGTTGAGATCGCGGGTAGGCGGGAGGGTGACCGAGAGGCGAACGCGCGTCGGCGTGGGGCCGGGCGTGCGCGTCGACTGGGAGGCCGAATCGGAGAACTGGAGCGGCATTTCCTGTCCACCCGCCTGGACGAAGGGGTCGTAAGTGGGGAAGGGCGAAGGTGTAGCCGTGCTCCGCGCGCAGGCGGAGAGGAACATAGCCAGCAGAAAGAGGGCAGAAATGGATTTGCGCACCGGGTGATTTTACCTTATCTGAGGATACGTTTTATTCATGATGATATTGGTGATCTCATAACCGGCCTTCTTGTATAGCTCGAGGGCGGCGGTGTTGAATCCAAATACATGCAGGCCAACGCTATCGACATCCATCGCCATCAGCTTCTCATCGAGCGCCGCAAGGGCCTGCCTCCCATAGCCTTTGCCCCGGTGTTCCTCGTCGATCACGAAGTTATAGATGAAAGCCTCCCGCCGGGGGGCATCCATTTTTACGTTCACCCAGAGGATCCCCAGGTTCCGTCCGGTCTCTGGTTGGTAGATGGAATAGATGAACTGGCCCTTGCTCCGGGGCCCATCAGGGAGCAGGTCATCATGCTCCTTTTTGGACCGCGCCAGGGCTTCCCCGGGCTGCCAGTTTCCGCTCCTGACCTTGTCATCCGCATAATCGCGGATGCTCTGCGCGATGAAGGTGTCATAATCGGGCTGTGTGATGGGGACAAGTGTGATCATGAGAGGCTTTCCAGAAGTAGTGAATGTTTTTCGACAGGAGGTTCAGGATTTCGAATCCCAGTCGGGCGGCAGGCAGGGCGGAGACCAAGCCGGGTCGGGTCTCCATCGCCGCCAGGACCCGTCCAGAGGGTAGCGGCGTTCCTTCAGGCGGGCAGCCACCTCAGCGCGAGCCTGCTCCACGCGGCTGACCCATTCCGGCTGGATGCCTCCAAGTTCGATGGCCCGTTGGTAGTCTTCCACATCCTTCCAATGCCATTCGTAGGATGGCTCGATCACGATATCCAGGTCGAGGTCCAGTGTCTCGAAGCCGAGGCGTGAGCGGACAAACGGAAGCTGGAAGTTGATATAGTAACAGAAGAATTCGTCCGAGGCCGCCTCCCACATGTAGATGGTGGAAAAATATTTTTCAGGCTCCAGCAGGATCAGGAAACGGTTGGTATGCCAGGTATATTTCTCAAGCCGGAGGTCATCCGCGAGCGTCTCTGTCCAGCGGTCCCAGGTGGAACCGTCCTGGTGCTTCTTGTGCAAATAGCCATGGGGAGCAGCACATTCTGCGCCCGGCCAGATGGCCAGGGCAACTTCCTGTGGAGTATCTTTGACGAGACGAGTGGATTGCACGTAAGTAGGGCGCCCCGCATACATCCCGCGCAGGAGGACTGCGTCGCCTTCATTCCATTGTGCGATGCTCATCCGGTTTGATGGGTCCCTTCATTTTTTCGGAGTTGCGGTGCGACCGGTAAAAGGCCTCTGGGTCCGCAAGAAAGGCATCAAGGCAAACCTGGGTGCAAAAGTAGAGAGTGCGGCCGCGCCACCCGGCGTTTGGAAAGTAGTTCTGATCGGTGTCGCGAAAGATGCGCCCGCACAGGGTGATGAAGCGGTTGGAGGGAGGTTTCACGGCCTCAGCTCTGCAATCAGGACTTCGAACGGAGCCGCGGTAAGCCGGGTGGGGGACTGGTTTGAGCGGCTGCGTGTCGCGGAGGAGAAGAGAATATGAATATTCGTATAGTCATCATTGGATAACTGTATGGTCTGCGGTTTAGAAGAATAGTTCAGAATGACAAGTACTGTTTGTTCTGAAGTACGACGCAGGAATGCCATAACCTCCTCAGGACCGGGGACGATCAGGGAATATTCTCCCCACTGCAAGGCCGGGGAATTCCTGCGAACGGTGAGCAGCCT
>CAZSPX010000005.1:31837-42565 GCA_964608885.1 uncultured Anaerolineaceae bacterium
GGGAATATTCTCCCCACTGCAAGGCCGGGGAATTCCTGCGAACGGTGAGCAGCCTGCGGTAATAATTGAGGAGCGAAACCGGGTTGTCATCCTGGTCTCTCACATTGATCCCGCCCGCATAATTGGGATTGACCGGCAGCCAGGTGTTGACCCCTGCAGGGGAGAACCCGGCATTAGGCGCGCCCGACCATTGCATGGGGGTGCGGTTCTTATCGCGGCTCATCTCGCCGGCCCGCAGGGCAGCTTCCGCAGGCTCGACCTTGAGCTCTCCGACCAATTGCTCATAGTACCAGGTCGCCATCGTATCGCGGAGCAGGGAAGGATCGGTGATGACCAGGTCACTCATCCCGATCTCCTCGCCGTTATAGAGGAAGGGAGTACCCTTCAGCGTGAGCATCAGGGCGGCGTTCAAACGCGCCAGGTCCGAGTTGTGAACCTTGTCGCCGAAGCGGGTGAGGAGGCGCGAGCGGTCATGGTTCCCCAGCGTGTTACAGGGCCAGCCTTCCACGGGCAGGCTTTTCAACTGCGACAGCCGTTCCTCCTGGTTCTTGCGGATGCCGTCCGGCGTCAAGTGTTCGAGATTTGCCAGCGGGAAATTGAACACGAGATGGAGCTCGTCATTGCCGTTTCCCATGTAGGCGATGTTCTCGTCCTCGCCCACGAGCAGGCGGTCGCCTTCATACTCATCAAGGATGGAGCGCAGTTCCTTCATCAGTTCATGCAGGCCCGGCCCGCCCCACTGGTTTTTGAACATGTCGTTCCAGTACTGGTCCCTCAACCTGGTCTCATCCGGTGTAACGGCGATCTCCGAGAAGCGGCGCAGCCCGGCGAGGTTCAGGGGCACGGTATGCGGTGTGAGATCGGGGTCTTCAAAAATGGTACCCAGGGCATCCAACCGGAAACCATCCACCCCCATATCCAGCCAGAATCGCACTGTCTGCCACATGGCCTGGCGCACCTCGGGATTCATCCAGTTGAGGTCCGGCTGCTGTTTCATAAAATAGTGGTAATAGAACTGGCCGCGCGCCGGCACCCAGGTCCAGGCGGGACCGTCGAAGCAGGACTGCCAGTTGTTGGGCATGCTCTCAGGGCTTCCTGGTCCTGTCCCCGGGACAGGATCGTGCCAGACATACCAGTCCGCTTTGAGGTTATCCCGGCTGGAGGCTGACTCGATGAACCAGGGGTGCTGGTCGGAGGTGTGGTTGAGCACCAGGTCCAGGATCACGCGCATCCCGCGGGAATGACATTCCTCCAGGAAGAACTTGAACTCCTCCATCGTACCGTATTCAGGCGCGACCGCCTCGTAATCGCTGATGTCATATCCCCAGTCCCAGTTGGGGGAGGGAAAGTGCGGTGAGAGCCAGATGGCATCCACCCCCAGGGATTGAAGATACCCGAGCCTGGAAATGATCCCCTTGAAATCCCCGATCCCATCCCCGTTCCCATCGGCGAAGGAGCGGGGATAGATCTGGTAGAAGACGGCGGTTTGCCACCATTTTGCCTGGGAGCTCATCTGTTTATGCCTTTGCTTTCTATATGTTCCCCTGATTCACCGGCTCGTCATTGACCCGGCACGAAAACTTGCTAGAATCAGGCTGGAGGGATTCATGGCGAGAAAGATCCTGGGCGGATTTTTGGTGCTGCTGGTGCTGGGTATGGATTGGGCGGCACTACACGATATCCTGAAGGGTGAAGCGGATGTCTGGTTGGAATGGACCTTCCTGATCGCAAGCCTTCCGCTTCTCATGATCTATTTCTACAAGCTCTGGCGCCGTGGGCAGCCTAAGCCGGCTCCAGACGACCCACAATGAGGGCACATTCATGCTTGAAGACCTCGGTTTGATGCGGGGCCTCGGGGAATTCGTCTGTCAGGTCCTGCCCGGCAAAATGCAGCCCTTCATGAAGGCCTGAACGCCATTTTGGGCAGTCCGTCACGTCATAGACGATGCCCTGCAGGGCGATCCACAGGCGCGTGCCGCGCTCGCCAGTATTGCGGCGCAGCTCGAGGATCGAGATGAGGCGGTCGGGGATCAGCATGCGGAGGATTATACACGGGGGAGTCCCAACGGATATGCCTGCCACAGGCCCGGCTATTGGTGTTCCGCCCTTCCAAAGGATTCCATGATCTGCTGCTCAAGCCCGAAATCCAGCGTCTGGCTCCCCTGATAGGCTCTCTGCCGGTAGCACTCGATCAGGCCCGCCAGTACATTCTTGAGGGAGGGGAAATCGACGCGGTAAGCGCTTTCCCGGAAAACGAAGAAAACGCCTCCGTCCTCATAGCTCTTCCTGAAATCGTAATGGTAGCCGTCCCCCGCCGGATCAGAGAAGAGGATCAGCCAGTTGGCCTCGTGAGCCATGAAAAGCTCGAGCCCTTTTTCCCTGAAATACGAATTCGCCTCATCTCGAAGCTGTAAGGCCTCCTCGAGTGAATAGAATTCATAGCCCGGGAACAGATACTGGCTGCGCTCCATACCGTCATGCCAGCGATAGAGCGCCCGCAGCTCGGGATGAAGGGGAGTTCCCAGGGCTGTCTCAACCTGTTGGAGCCGGGCCTCGCTGATCCCGGGGCGCAGGAGGGCGGCGGCCGAGGGCTGGTTTTGGATCACTTCGGTCTCGAACTCGTGAAGGAGCTCATCCATGTTCTTCTGCACGACGGGTGGCATTGGGGAGGGCCGGGAAATTTCAGGCAGGGTGCCTCCTGACTGTTTCCAGAAGAAGAGGATTCCCAGGAAAACAAGGATTGCGATGACGATAAGGATGATGGGTTTCAAAGTAGGAAGTCCCCGAGATTTGCTTTCCCACACAACCGCAGCGCATACAGGGCTTCCAGTGTGGCGTGCACATCGCGGGCAGAGCCGTCCTCGCTTGACCAGCGTCCATCCGGCTGCTGGCCGGCGGAGAGCCGCTCAAGCGCCCCCTGAATGACCGGGAGGTCGACCGGACTGCCGGCCTCGCGAAGCGCAGTGATGAGCCAGGCGCAGCCTGCCTCGGAAAGCCCGGACAGCTGTGTGGAAAGATATGCAAGCACCTTCTGCGCGGGGGCTTGCTGGCCCAGCCGCCTCCATAATGCTGCCGCGAGCCAGTGCGCGTGAAGGAAGGTGGGCATCCGGCCGGAGGCCTCAACGTAAGGGAGAAGGAAGGCGGCAGCCAGTTTTGCAGACGGCGGGGCTGCTCCCAGGATCGCCAGCCAGAATCCACAATTGGCAGTCAGGTAGAGCTGCGCATCCTGCTCACCGGGTGCAGCCCAGCGCGGGGCGACTGCAGCCTCCGCTGCGTCCTCTTCCCAGCTTCCGTGCGAAGCCTGGCGGCCGGTAATGAAGCGGAGAGCCGCACCGACCTCCGGCTCGCTGCCTCCCAGTCCGAGCTGCCGCGCCTGAGACAGGCGGTAGCAGGTGGCATCCAACGAGCTGTATTCGGGGTCCCAGAAAGGAGCCCAGCCGCCATCCCGGCGCTGATCGGCAAAAAGCTCACGGCGCATTTCCGGAGAGGCTGGCTCGCCGAGTGTGAGGAATCGTAACCGCGCCTGTTCAGCGGGGTCCCCGTGGCTGGAGACGAAACGGATTGCGGCCTGCAGATCCATGCGAAACAAACCTCCCGGGCCGGGGTGGATCGAGTATCCGGCTGGATGCAAAGTATACTTTGATTGAAGCCCGGGGGATCAGCCTGCATGAACCCATTGGCTGCGAGCGGGCGGCAGGGCGGAATACGCTCCGCAGGGGGATATAATGACCTGCAGGAATTTATGCGTGCTTCAGAGCTTGCCTCACAGGTCTGGAAATATCTCTCTGCACTGCTGCTGATCGCGCTCGTGACAGCGCTGCTCTTTGTTCTGCGGCCTTACCTGGACACCACGATCATTGCCCTCCTGTATCTTATCCCGCTGGGGACGATCACCGCGTTGTGGGGTTTCATCCCGGGCATTGCCAGCGCGGTGGTCACGTTCTTTGCGTTCAACTACTTTTTCATCCTGCCATATTACACCCTGGCGGTGCATCGTCCCGCCGACACGGTCATCCTGGTGATCTTCCTGATTGTGGCGGTGGCGATCAGCCAATTGGTGGGGAGAGCCCAGTCCGGGTTGGCGGCTGCCACGGCCCGCGAGCTGGAGGCCACCCGGCTGTATGAACTGAGCATGGCTCTTGCGGACGGGCCGAACGATCAGGCGATTGCCCGCATCCTGGCAAGACAAGTGCAGGAGGTTTCCAGCGGCGGGCAGCTGGAGTTGAAGATCACGGGCGGGCGTGACTTCCACCTGCGGCTGCCGGAGGCCCTGTCACCGGACCGTCCCCCGGAATTGACCGTTCCCATCGAGGCTGCCCGGGGACGGTTGGGGGAGATCCGCCTATGGAGGGAGGAGCCTCCTTTTTCACCCGCCGAGAAGCGCCTGTTTCAAACTTTTGCCAGCCAGGGAGCCCTGGCTTTCGAGCGTGCCTGGCTGGCTGAGGGCGAAGCACGCGCCCGGGTTTTGGAGGAGAGCGACCGCCTGAAAACTGCCATCCTGTCGTCCGTCTCACATGAGCTGCGAACTCCGCTTTCCACCATCAAGGCTGCGGCTTCAAGCCTGCGCAGCCGGGAGGTGAGCTGGGATTCCCCGGCCAGTGAGGAACTAATCACCGCCATTGACGATGAGGCCGACCACCTCAACCTGCTGGTGGGAAATCTGCTGGACATGTCCCGCATCGAATCAGGGGCTTTACAACCCAAACGCGAGTGGAATATCCTGGCCGAGATCATCGAAAGCGTGCTGGCGCGCATGAAGCGACTCTCCGCCGAGCACCGGCTGGAGGTGGATGTACCGGACACACTTCCGCTGGTGCCGGTGGATTACATCCAGATGGAGCAAGTCTTTACGAACCTGATCAGCAATAGCCTGAAATATGCACCGCCTGGCACACGGGTGCGCATCCATGCGCGCGAGCAGGGCGGGGATATTCACGTGCAGGTGAGCAACCAGGGACCCCAGGTGCAGGCAGAGGACCTGGAGCGCATCTTCGACAAGTTCTATCGCGTGACCGCGGCGGACCGGGTGACCGGCACAGGCCTGGGGCTCTCCATCTGCAAGGGAATCATCGAGGCGCATGAAGGACGCATCTGGGCAGAGAACCTGAGCGACGGCCTGGCGTTCAATTTCACGCTTCCGCTGGAGCTGGAAGGATCGGGGCCTCCCGTGCTGCCAGTGGATGGAGAGCTCGAATGAGCACTGCTCCGCACATCCTGGTTATCGATGATGAGCCCCAGATCCTGCGGGCCATCCGCACCATTCTGCTTGAAAAACAATTTCGGGTCACCGCGGCCAGCCGGGGTGAGGAGGGGCTCACACAAGCGGCTGCGACCGAGCCGGATCTGGTCATATTGGACCTGGGCCTGCCGGACATGGACGGTGTGGAGGTCTGCAGGCGCCTGCGGGAATGGACCCGCATCCCCATCATCATTCTTTCCGTGCGCGACCGGGAGCGTGACAAGGTTGCTGCCCTGGACAGCGGCGCGGACGATTACCTGACCAAGCCGTTCGGCGTCGAGGAGCTGTTGGCGCGCGTTCGGGTTGCACTGAGGCACTCTGCCGAGCTGAAAGGACAGCAGAGCAAGGTGGTGCGGGCGGGCTCGTTGGTGATCGACCTGGCCTGGCACCTGGTACAGCGGGGTGAGGAGAAAGTCCGCCTGACAGGCATCGAGTACAAACTGCTGGCCTACCTGGCAGCCAACCACGGACGGGTGCTCACCCACCAGAGCATCCTTACCAACGTGTGGGGCCCGGCGGACGCCGACCATACTGAATACCTGCGGGTCTACATGCGCCAGCTCCGCAAGAAGCTGGAAGACGACCCTCAGAACCCCAGGTATATCCTTACCGAGCCGGGCATCGGTTATCGCTTCGTCGCAGACGAATAGCCTGTGCCTTTCCATCACCTTACAGCACCCTTGCAAAAGGGTGTTTTTATTTGTCCTTAATGGGATTGCCCCGAATCTTTGTCACTGTTTTATGCCCGCAGGATAGGATAAAGGCATCGGAGGCATCACATGCTTGAACAAGAATTGGAACTTCCCTCCCTGGATATCAGCCCTGCACCGGACGGTGTACAGAATCCCGGGCGATGTTTTATCGTGCCAGTGGCATTACCGGACGCGGATGATCCCGGCGTTCTGCACCGCATCTGGGAACTTGCCAGCCGCAGCGGGGCGGAGGTGCGTTTCGCAGGCCTGTGTGCGGAGAAGGCGCGTGAACCTGAACTGCGCCGAACGCTGATCAGGATGGCGGCCATGCTTCGCTCGGGCGGCGTAAAGGCCCGGGTGGAAATGCTCAACGGCCGCGCCAACTGGGTCCACCAGATCCGATCCAGTCTTGGAACTGAGGATCTGGTCATCTTCCAGGATGGACGATCCCAGGGACTCCTTCAGCGCTCCCTGAGCCGCCGCCTCCAGGCGGACCTTGATGCATCGATCCTGATCCTCTCCGGAACAGAGGTTTCACAGGGCATACAACCGGGCTGGCTCGTCCGGGCTGCGGCATGGATTGGTACCCTGGCGATCGTGGCCGGCTTTTTTGTTCTGCAGGCCAGGATCGATCTGCTCGGCGGAAGCCTCGCAGTTCTCCTCGAGTCGCTCTCAGTGGCCGCCGAAGTGGTATTGATCTGCATCTGGAATGCGTGGCTCGAGTAAAGGCCAAATCGATCTGATTGAGAGATATGATGTTGAATGATGAATCCCCTACTTCCACCTCGATCCTGAGGCGGGAATCTGAATTTAAACCGCCTCGATCGCTGCAATCCTGGCTGATCGGGCACCCCCTTTCCACGGCGGACGCAGCCCATCAAACCATCGGCAAGGCCGTGGGCCTGGCAGTCTTTGCCTCGGACGCGCTATCCTCCACGGCTTATGCCACCCAGGAGATCCTAGTCATCCTGGCAACCGCCGGGACGATGGCCTTCGGACTGGTGTTCCCCATCTCCATTGCCATTGTCATCCTGCTGGCGATCGTCACCATCTCGTATGAGCAGACCATCCACGCCTACCCGGATGGCGGCGGGGCTTATATTGTGGCACGCGACAACCTGGGCGAGCTCCCTGCGCTTGTGGCAGGCGCGGCCCTGCTCACCGATTATGTCCTCACGGTCTCGGTCTCGGTGGCTTCAGGCGTGGCGCAGATCACCTCGGCCTTCCCGGTCCTTTACGATTACCGGGTCCTGATCTCAGTGGGGTTCATCCTGTTCGTCATGCTGATGAACCTGCGCGGGGTCAAGGAATCCGGGATCGCGTTCGCCATCCCCACCTACTTCTTTGTAACGCTGATGTTTGCCGCCGTAGGGACGGGACTATTCCGTCTGCTGGTGACCCATTCGCTTGGCACGGTGTTGGACCCGCCGGCGCTGGAGAACCTGGGCACGCTGGCTGTCATAACGCCTTTTCTCATCCTGCATGCCTTTGCCAGCGGCACCACCGCGCTGACCGGGGTGGAGGCCATCTCCAATGGCATCACTGCCTTCAAGGAGCCGCGCAGCCGCAACGCGGGCATCACCCTCATCTTCATGTCGCTTATTTTGGGATCGTTATTCCTGAGCATCTCGTTCCTGTCGAAGCAGATCGGTGCCGTGCCTTCGGAGAGTGAAACGGTCATTTCGCAGCTTGCCCGCACGGTCTTTGCACAGCGCGGCCCGCTTTACCTGATGCTTATCGGCGCCACCACCGTCATCCTGATCATGGCCGCCAACACTGCCTTTGCGGATTTTCCACGGCTGAGCGCGCTGGTGGCAAAGGATGGATTCCTGCCGCGGCGGCTGGCGTACAGAGGCAGCCGCCTGGTGTTTTCCAGCGGGATCATCACCCTGGCTTTCATCGCCTCGCTCATCCTGGTCATCTTCAAAGCTAGCGTCACCCGCCTGATCCCGCTTTATGCCATAGGGGTGTTCCTGTCATTCACCCTTTCGCAATCGGGCATGGCGCTGCGCTGGCGCAAGATCGGGGGGCTGAAGCCCGGGGAGGAAAAACAGGAGCGCGGTTCCACCCTTCACTTCGTGAAGGATTGGCGCTTAAAAATGTTCATTAATGGCTTCGGGGCGGTGTGCACCGCGGTGGTGATGCTGGTGTTCGCGGTGACGAAATTCCGGGACGGCGCGTATGTAGTGCTGATCCTTATCCCCACCCTGATCGCCATTTTCTGGAAGATCCACCAGCATTACCGGTGGCTGGCGAAGAAACTGTCACTGGAGAACTACCAGGACATGGCACAGCAGGGGACCCGGCATCGTGTCATCCTGCCGGTCAGCGGGGTGCACCAGGGGACACTGACCGCCCTCCGTTTTGCCCGCCGCCTCTCGAACGATGTTACCGCCGTACATGTCAATGTGGATGATGAGGAAGCCGAGAAGGTGCAAAAGAAGTGGGAGGTATGGGGCCAGGGGGTGCGGATGGTGATGCTGAACTCGCCCTACCGCGTGCTCCTGGAGCCGCTTGTGGAATACATCCGCGAGATCATCGCAAAGCGGCAGCCGGGAGAGGTGCTGACCATCGTAGTGCCGGAGTTTGTATCCCAAAACCGCCTTGCGGGCGCCCTGCATATGAACACCGCCGGGGTCCTGCGTTCCCTCCTGAAGCGGCAGCGGGGAATCGTCATTATTGATGTGCCGTACCATGTCGGCGAAAAAGAATATATTTGAGACGGAAACGAACTGTTGAAGTGAACGCCTGCAAGCAGAAGGCTTGCAGGCGTTTTTTGACGCGCGCAAGCCCGTAAGCCGCTATAATTGTGCCAGCAATTCATCCCCTGACAGATGGAAACCCATGCCGCAACTAGTTGAATGCATCCCCAATTTCTCTGAGGCCCGCCGCCCCGAGGTGGTGGATCAGATCGTCTCCGCCATCCAGTCGGTAAGCGGGGTCAGGCTGCTGGACCGTTCCTCCGACCTTGACCACAACCGCACGGTCCTGACGCTGGCCGGGCCGCCGCAGCCAGTGGAGGAGGCAGCCTTCCAGGCCATCAAGAAGGCCTCCGAACTGATCGACCTCGATCAGCATACGGGCGAGCACCCGCGCCTGGGCGCGACAGATGTGGTCCCCTTTGTGCCGCTTTCAGGGGTCACGATGGAGGACTGTATATCCATGGCCCGGAGGCTGGGGGAGCGCGTGGGCAGGGAACTGGGCATCCCGGTGTATCTCTATGAGGCGGCAGCCACGCGCCCGGAGCGAACGAACCTGGAGAACATCCGCCGGGGGCAGTATGAAGCCCTCAAGCTGGAGATGGGCGTCAAGCCCGAGCGCGACCCGGATTATGGCCCCAGGAAGGTCGGCAAAGCCGGGGCCACTGTGATCGGAGCGCGCCAACCGTTAATTGCCTTCAATGTGTACCTCACCACCGCAGATGTGGAGATCGCCAAAAAGATCGCCAAGGCCGTCCGCCAGTCCTCCGGAGGGCTGCGCTACGTCAAGGGCCTGGGAATGCTCGTGGAAGGGCGGGCGCAGGTCTCCATGAACCTGACCAGTTTTCGCGAAACCCCCATCCCCCGGGTGGTGGAAATGATCCGCCGGGAGGCCGTGCGTTACGGGGTTGGCATCCATCACAGCGAGCTCGTGGGGCTCATCCCGCAGGAGGCGCTGACCGAGGCCGCGGTCTGGTACCTGCAGCTGGACCAGTTCGACAGGGAGCAGGTGCTTGAGTCGCGGCTGTATTCACAGGCCGCCCCTGATTCACCGGAAGCCGGCCCCACATTTCTGGATGAGCTGGCGTCCTCGACGCCTGCCCCGGGCGGAGGTTCGGCTGCGGCCTATTCGGCGGCGATGGGCGCGGCTCTCACCGCGATGGTGGCGGGGCTGACGATCGGAAAGAAGAAATACGCCGAAGTGGAAGCCGAGATGCAGGCGGTGCGGGTACAGGCGGAGCAATTACGACAGGAAATGACCCAGGCCGTGGAGGATGATGCAGCCGCCTTTGAGGCGGTGATGGGAGCCTTCAAACTTCCCAAGGAGACCGGGGAACAGCAGGCCGCGCGAACCGCAGCCATCCAGCTTGCCACGCTCAACGCCGCGCATGTCCCTCTGCATACGGTGAAAAGCGCGGTGCGCATCATGGAGCTGGCCCTGCGCTGCGCTGAATCAGGAAACCTCAACGCCATCAGTGATGCGGCCTCTGGCCTGACGATGGCCCGCGCGGGTCTCATTGCCGCGGCCTATAACGTGCGCATCAATATCAATTCCCTGGTGGATCCCGGCTCCGGGAAACCCCTGCTGGATGAGCTTGCAGGGCTGGAGGCCCGGGCTGCGGCCGCGGAGCAAAGACTGGCCGAGGTGATGAAGGAACGCGGCGGGGTCGGATAACAGGCAAGCTGCCCTGTATTCAATGGAGGAGAGAGCATGGGATTAAAACCTGATCACTGGATCCGCAAGATGGCGCTGGAGCACCACATGATCGATCCATTCGTCGATGCACAGGTCCGCGAGGGTGTGATTTCTTACGGGGTGTCATCCTACGGGTACGATATGCGCGTGGCCGATGAGTTCAAGATCTTCACGAATGTGTTCGGCGCCACCGTCGATCCAAAAGGGTTCGACCCGAAATCCATGGTGGATTTCATCGGCGATGTGTGCATTGTCCCGCCCAACTCGTTCGCCCTGGCGCGGACAGTGGAATATTTCCGCATCCCGCGCAAGGTGCTGACGGTCTGCCTGGGGAAATCCACATATGCGCGCTGCGGCATCATTGTCAATGTGACCCCCTTCGAACCGGAGTGGGGAGGCTAC
>CAZSPX010000006.1:0-35007 GCA_964608885.1 uncultured Anaerolineaceae bacterium
GGATGTCCGAAGCGGAGATCCTGGATTACCCACGCCGGCTGGCCCACTACCGCCGGGCAGGCGACCCGCGCTACTACAAGGGCGTGGAATACGCCGATGCGGTGGAGGCACTGGCCCGCCGCCGCGCCGCCGAGGCCTTCGCGGCCAACGGCTTTACTGCCGACCAGATCTACGTCAACGTGCAGGCGCTTTCGGGCGCGCCCGCCAACAACGCCGTGTACCAGGCACTGCTCAACCTGGGCGATACGGTCATGGGCCTGAACCTGCTGCACGGCGGGCATCTCTCGCACGGCTCCTCGGTGAACCGCTCCGGCAAATGGTTCAACGCGGTGCATTACACCGTGGACGAGAAAGAGCGGCTGGACTACGACCAGATCCGCCAGAAGGCGCTGGAGACCAAACCCAAACTTATCATTGCAGGCTATTCCTCCTATTCCTGGGTGCCGGATTGGAAGAAGTTCCGCCTGATCGCCGACGAGGTGGGGGCCTACCTGCTGGCCGACATTTCACATATCGGCGGGATGGTGGCAGCCGGCGTGGTCCCCTCGCCGGTTGGCATCGCCCACGTGGTGATGTCCACCACGCACAAGAGCCTGGACGGCCCGCGCGGCGCGGTGCTGCTCACCACCGACGCCGCCATCGCGAAGAAGCTCGATAAGGCCGTCTTCCCCGGCGAACAGGGCGGCCCGCACGTGAACGTCTTCGCGGCGCTGGCGCTCACTTTCAAGCTGGCGCGCACACCCCAGTTCAAGAAACTGCAGGCACAGACCCTGCTCAACGCGCGCGCCCTGGCAGACCAGCTTCAGAAGCGCGGGCTGCGCGTCCCTTACGGCGGGACCGACACCCACCTGGTCAATGTGGATGTGACCACGGTCAAATCCGGTGAGGGCGTGGCGCTCTCCGGCGACCAGGCGGCCCGCATCCTCGACCTGGCCGGGATTGTTGTCAACCGCAACACCATCCCCGGCGACAAGAACTCGCAGGACCCCAGCGGCCTGCGCCTGGGGACCCCCTGGATCACGCAGCGCGGCTTCAACGAGAAGACCACCCGCGAGCTGGCCGATATCATGGCCGACATCCTGCTGGCCTGCGCTCCGCACTCCGTGGACACCCCGCACAAGGGCAGGCAGCGCCGCGCCAAGATCGACTTCAACACCTTCAACGAGGCCAAGCTCAAGGTCCGCAAGCTGGCTGCCAAAGCCGGGATCGATTTCAAGTACAAGGAACATGGCTATCCCCATTTCTACTACATCGATGACAAGTCCGTCTCGGGCGCCTTCGAGCTGACCGGACCGCGCGTCCGCCAGATGCTGGACTATGCCGTCTCGATCGACCTGACCGCCCTCAAGAAAGGCATGACCGGCGAGGGCAGTCTCGCCACCCCCAAGGGCGCCGTGAAGTGCAGCCTGACCTGCGCGGATAACGATCGCTATATCCTGCAGGTGCCCGTGGGAAAGGCCGGGCTGGTCGGGACGTGGCTGCGCGACCTTTCGGATGCCTACACCTCCTTCAAGCTGCACGGATCAAAGGACTTCGACCCGGCGCGGCTGCCCGGTCCCACGCTGGTCACCGGGCTGAAAAAGGCCCCGGAGGCGGAGGCCGCCGTCCTCAAATCGCAGCCCAAGCCGTGGTATATCGGCATCCAGCCGGAGGAGGCCGGGAAGGGCGCGCTGCCGGCCTTCGAGTGGATCGAGCCCGCCGAGGGGGAGGCGCGCTTCACCCGCCTGCATGATACCCACCGCAGCATGGGCGCGAAGATGGTGCCCTTCGCCGGCTGGGACATGCCGGTCTGGTACTCCTCGGTGGTGGAGGAGCATCTCGCCACCCGCCAGGCAGCGGGCCTGTTCGACGTGTCGCACATGGGCGTCTATGAGGTGCGCGGGCGGGATGCCGCCTCCTTCCTCGACACGATCTGCGCCAATGACGTGGGCGGCCTGCAGCCCGGCGAGAGCCTGTACTCGCAGTTCCTTACGCCGGATGCCGACGTGATCGACGATACGCTGGTGTACCGCCGCGGCCGGGACAAGTTCCTGGTGGTGGTCAATGCTTCCAATGACGACAAGGACCGCACCTGGTTCGAAGCCGTCCGCGATGGAAAGGTGAAGATCGACAACCAGCGACCCTGGGCGCGCACCTACGGCTATGAGGCCGAGATCTGCAACCTGCGCGACCCAAGCTCCGGTGACCAGATGCGCATCGACATCGCCCTGCAGGGACCCAAATCCCGCGACATCCTGCTGGCGCTGGGCGCGGACAGCGAGACGCGCGCCCGCATCATGAAGCTGAAGCGCACCGAGCTGTGCGATGCGGTGGTGGGCGGCTTCGACCTGATCGTCTCGCGCACGGGTTATACCGGCGAGAAGATGGCGTTCGAACTGTTCCCGCATCCCGACCGCGCGGTGGAATTCTGGAATGCGCTGCTGCAAGCGGGCGAGCCTTTCGGCATCAAGCCCATCGGCCTGGGGGCGCGCGATTCACTGCGCACGGAGGCCGGCCTGCCGCTCTACGGGCATGAGATGGGCCTCGGCTCAGGCAAGTTCGGAGAGCGCGACCTGGGCGTTGCCGAGGGCGGCTTCGGCTCCTACATCAAGCCTTACAAGCCCTGGTTCATCGGCCGCGAGGCCTGCATTGCCCGCGAGAAGGTGCGCAAGGGTGTGGTGATCCGCTTCCGCTTCGATGAGCCGCGCGTGCGCATGGCTCACAATGGCGATCCTGTGGTGAACGCCAGCGGGGAGCGCATCGGCTGGGTCACATCCTGTGCAGTGGACGCCGAAAGGTTCCTGACCGGACAGGCCTACCTGTACACACCCCACACCGCCGAGGGCACGCCCATCCTGATCCACCAGGGCGGCGTAATGGACCGCCCGGCAACACCTGCCAAAGTGATCAGCCGGTTCCCGAAGTCATAACGCATTTCCAAAAGCATAAAGGGACGGACCCTGGCGGTCCGTCCCTTTTTTGTTGGAGGGAGTGGAAAAACCCGTTTTATGGTGGGGGCAAAGGTGCTACAATGATTCTGGCAGAACCCCCGGACCTCAACATGCAAGACGGAACGGATCCTTCCCCAATCACGGAACAACAGGCGAGAGCGCTCCTGCTGTTCATGGTGGTGGTGAGCTATTTCATCACCTTCACAATCGCCTCCGGCAGCCATGTGCAATACAAGCTTCCCGGGCTGATCCTGGGGATCGTGATGGGAGCCGTATACGCGATCCTGGGCGTTTTCGAAGTGGAGATCCTTGGGCCTCTCGGGCCACGCCTCAGAGGTCCTGTGTTCTTCACGGTCCAGATCGCCCTGGTGCTGGGCGTCGGGTGGATGCTCGGCCCGGGAGGCAACTGGTTTATGGGGCTGCCTCTGGCGGGGATGGCAATGTACAACCTGCGCCCGCGCTGGCGCTGGCCGGTCTACGGGGGAGTCCTGGCCGCAGGCCTGATCCCTATCATCCGGGAGCATCCTTCCTGGCAGGTCATCCTGATGAATGCAATGATCATTACGGCAGCGATCCTGTTCACAGGGATCGTCTCCCAGTACCGGCTCATTGACCGGGCGGCGCGGGAGCAGGCGGAAAGCATGGCGAAACGGTTGGAGGAGGCGAACCGGAAACTGGCCGCGCTGATGCGTGCAGACGCCGGGGGGATCGCAGGACGGGCCGGAGACCTGGAGGAGCCGCTCTCGGCGCGCGAGCTGGAGGTGCTGGCGCTGGTGGCAGCGGGGATGTCGAACCGGGAGATCGCGGAACGGCTGGTCATCAGCACCGGCACGGCCAAGACACACATCCACCACGTGTGCGGGAAGCTGGGGGTCCGCAACCGCACTGAGGCAGCCATGAAAGCCCGGGAACTGCAGTTGATCTAGGCTGGCGTGAAAGGGTCGGGAGGCAGCCGGTGATGGCTGCCTTTTTTTGTGTAGGACGAAATCTACCATCCGGTAGATGCACGCGGGCCGCGCCAGGGGTAAAGTGGAAACAAAACGGAGGTTCCCTATGACCACGGTCTCGCATGCAGCCCCGCACGCCGGCCTGCGCGCGGAAAGCACGACGGTACGCTTTGCCCTCGGAGCCGCCTTTTCGGCGCTGAGCGGGGTACTGCTGCTGCTGTCCTTCCCGCCTTTCGGTCTCTGGCCGCTGGCCTGGGTGGGGTTCGTCCCCTACATCCTTGCCCAGTACCGCCTGCTGCCAAACAAATGGAGCAGCCTGGCAGTGGCATTGGCGAACCTGTTCTGGCTGGGGCCGTTCCTGGCCCGGCTGTTCGGCACGCAGCTTGGCTTCTTCTTCACCGGCCTCGGCATCTGGATCGCCATCCTGAACCTGCTGACCTCGAAAGACCGGCACTTCCAGGAGCTCACGCACTACCGCTGGCTGGTGCTGTTTGGGGCCGTTTCCTTTGTAGGCTTCGAGATGGTCCGCGCCACCCTGATCCCGCTGGTGGCCACCAGCGCCTTTATTGGCTATACCCAGGCAAAACAGGCCTGGTTGATCCAGCCTGTCTCAATCTTCAGCGTGTACGGGCTGGACCTGCTTATCCTGCTCGTGAACTACAGCCTGGCGCTGGGGATCATCGCCTGGTATGACCGGCGCTGGAAAGCCGCCGGCATTGAGGGGGTGGATGCACAGAGGGCGCGCAACTGGATGGTGCTCGCAGGAGGACTTCTGGCCGGCTGGATCGTCCTCAGCCTGATCCTGCTGAGGGGCAGCGAGTCCGGACAGAAGGTCAGGGTGGCGGCGCTGAGACCCAATTTCCCCGCGCCGGCCTTCCAGGATGAGATCAATACCTCCCGGGTCCGCTTCGATGCGGTGGCAGGGATGGCGCGGGAGGCCGCAGCGCAGGGGGCAAGGATCCTGTACACGCCCGAAATGATGTTCAATTTCGATCCGCAGGAGGAGTTCACGGAGGATTTCCGGGCCCTGGCCAGGGAGACCCAAGCCTACATCTTCATCACGTATACAGTGTCGAAGGAAGGGGAGCCCTGGCGCAATGAAGCCGTACTGCTCACGCCGGAGGGTCAGTTCCAGCAGGTCTATGGGAAAAACCATGCCTTTGGAGAGCCTGCTTCCGCGCTGAGAGGCGTCTTTCCGGTGTATTCCTCGCCCCTGGGACGATTGGCCACCCTGATCTGCCACGACGCCAACTATACCGACGTTACCCGCAGGCTGGCCGCGAACGGCGCCCAGATCATCGCCGCCCCGATCCATGAGTTCGGCGCGTTCGGCGAGCAGTACTGGACGAACGTTCTCTTCCGGGCGGTGGAGAACCGGACGGCAATGGTCCTTACCGGGACGACAGGCATCTCGGCCATCATCAACCCGGATGGCAGCCTTGTGGCGTTGGATTCGGATCCCTCTGGCTCACGGCTGAGCCTGGTCGGGGACGTCACCGCGGGCGACGGTCCCACCCTCTATACCTCCCTTGGAGACATCCTGGGCTGGATCTCCATGGCAGGCTTTGTATTCTTCATGGTCTTCCAGCCGGTCACGGAGCGCAGGGCGAAGAAGGCTGCCTCCGCAGGGCAGTAGAACATTCCCCCATGAAGCGTTGCATGCCGGTTCAGAGAAAGGAACAAGCATGGACAATCCAAACACAGAACAAGTCCAGGTTCAAAATGCAGACAAGGCGGCGCAGAACAAGCGCCTGGAGATGATCTTCTGGGGGCTCTTTCTGATCATGCTTGGCGGATGGAGCCTGGTGCCCGATGAGACCATCCCGCGAGGCATCTGGCCGATCGGTGTGGGCATCCTGATGCTGGGGCTGAACCTCACCCGTTACTTCACCGGGATCCGGATGAGCGGCTTCACCACCTTCCTGGGGATCCTCTCCATTGTGGGCGGGATCGCCGAGCTGCTGGGAGCGAAGGCTCTCGAAGGCGCCTTCCTGCTGATCATCCTCGGGGCCTACCTGATCCTCAAGCCCTGGTTTGACCAGCGCCGCCTGTTCGGAAAGGCGGAGGAGAGCCGCTGAGGGCCTCCGCCGAACTAAGCTCCCTGAAGCGATAAAGGTGTGATCAAACGGCTCTGCCGCCGGTCCCGGCGGCAGAGCCTGCTAGGTTATTTCTTTTTGGAAGGGACTTTGGCTCCCTTTTTGCGCGCCTTCGAGAGGCCGATGGCAACGGCCTGTTTGCGGCTGGCGACCTTCTTTCCGGACTTCCCGCTTTTCAGGGTCCCCTTCTTCTGCTCGCGGACGGCTTTCTTGACCTCTTCTCCAGACTTTTTACTGTAACGAGCCATGACGACTCCTTTCTTTCATATGCTCACAGGCGGGAAAGAGCCGCACCGCCTGTATCCTTAAACGACCCGGCTCCCCGGCCGTTATCCCTCCGGCCGCGGGTGAGAATCATCCTCCCTTTTGCGGATGGATGGCGCTTATAAAACCTCCGGGATTGCAGTACGATGAAGTAACCTTTTCTGCGGAAGGCATACCCCATGGGATTTATAGACCGGATCATCAAACCCTCCACGCGCGCGTTCTTTACCGAGGCGCGCAAGATCGAGGGCTTTTCACTATTCGACCGGCTGCACGGCTACGTGTACGCGCGCTGGCCTTATCTCTACATCGGGATCGGCACCGGCGAGCACCCGCTTTCCAAATGGTTCGCCCTCCTGGCGGGCTGGTATGGCAGGCTGGCCCCAAAGAGGAAGAACGGGGAGACGGCCAGTCCCATGGGCTTCGCGGACGCCTACCACGGCAAGGCCATGCCCCTCGAGGCCGTCCAGAAGCTGGTCCAGATCAATGAGGAGATCCAGATCCATGACCTGGAGCAGGTCATTCCCTACAAGCGCGCCCGCTCCATCATCATGAAGAACCCCGACCATATCGTAGCCCTGGACTGTCCCTGCCGGTCGGCCCGCGAGAACCCCTGCCTGCCGCTGGATGTGTGCCTGATCGTGGGGGAACCGTTCGCCAGCTTCGTGCGCGAGCACCAGCCTGAGCGCTCGCGCTGGATCACGCGTGACGAGGCGGCGGCCATCCTCCAGGCGGAGGACGAGCGCGGGCATGTCCATCATGCCTTTTTCAAAGACGCCATGCTGGAGCGCTTTTACGCCATCTGCAACTGCTGCGAATGCTGCTGCGGGGCCATGCAGGCCCAGCGCAACGGCACACCCATGCTCTGCTCCTCGGGCTACGTGACCCGCGTGGACACGGACCTTTGCATGGGCTGCGGCGACTGCGTGCCCTTCTGCCAGTTCGGGGCACTGCAGGTGGTGGACGACCACAACACAGTAGATTACGACAAGTGCATGGGCTGCGGCGTCTGCACGAGCAAATGTGAGCATGACGCCCTGCTCCTGGTGCGGGACGAGGCCAAGGGTACGCCTCTCGAGATCTTCGGGGCGCTGGCCGCGGCGGACTGACCCTTATCCCAGGCGGGCGATGATGAGAATGCCCGCGAAGATGATGACGGCCCCCACAAGCCTCAGCGGTCCGAGCTTTTCCCCCAGGATCTTCCAGCCCGCAAAGGCCCCGATCACCACACTGACCTCGCGAATGGCCCCCGAATAATTGAGCGGCGCGATCGAGTAGGCCGCCAGCGCAAAGAGATAGGCGGCGATGCCGAGCAACCCGGCAAGCGCCAGCCGGAGGCGGTTTTCCTCCCAGACGGCTCTCAGCCGCGGCCAGCCGTACTGCCGCATGACGAAGGGCGTTAGAGGCAGCGGCACCAGGGCAAAGATCAGGAAGGCATAGGACATGACAGGCCCCTGCTTGACGGCGGCCCCATCAATGGCGGTATAGGTGGAGATCAGCAGCGCCAGCCCCAACGCGATCAACACACCCCTGAGATGCACGCTCCCGGTCCTGCCGCCGACCAGCGTGCTGGCGCCAATGAGAATGAGCCCGCCAATAATGAAAGCCAGCCCCAGGAGGCCTCCCGCGGTCGGGACCTCGCCCAGCAGCAGGAAAGCCCACAGCGCCAGAAAGGCCGGCGCGGCCCCGCGCGCTATGGGGTAGACCAGCGAGAAATCATGATCGCCGTAAGCGTAGGACAGGGTCAGGAAGTAGACCGCCTCCACCCCCACGCTGAGCAGAGCATATCCCCACAGGGAGGCAGGCGGCAGGCCCGTGAAGGCCAGGGCAACCAGGGAGGCAGCCCCTCCGATCACCACCACCCACCAGGTGACCATATATTTCTCCTGCGCCTGTTTGATGACGAGGTTCCAGGTGGTATGCAGCGTCGCGCCGATCAGCAGGAGCAGGATGGCCGGTAGGGGCATGGAATGAAAACCGCCAGTCTTGTTGACTGGCGGTGATTGTATCAGACAGGTGAATCACAGCAGGGGGAGGCGCGTCCCCGTCACCCTGGAGGCCTCCTCCGAGGAGAGGTACAGCATGGCAGCCACGATCTGTTCGATGGGCGTACCCCTGCCCGTCCCGGCCGCGTCGATCGAGTTGACCAGGATGACATTCGAAGTAACCCCCTTGTCCTTCAGCTCCTCTCCCAGGGTGAGGAACATGGATTCCTCCGCCGCCTTGGCGGCTGCATAGACGCCGCGCTTTGCCACCGGCTTCATTGCCGCCGGGGTGGAGATGGTCATGAGGCGGCCCCAGCCGGCTTTTTCCAGTTGGGGAGCAAAGGCCTGGAACAGGTTGAAGGTGGTTTGAACATGCTGCTGAAGCATGGAGTCCAGGTCTGCGGGGGCGGTCTCCGCGAGGGTCTTCCCCCCGGTCCAACCGCCCACCAGGTGAATCAAAACCTGGGCATTCCCAAACTTGCGCTCCACCTCCTGTGCGGAGGCTTTTAGAGCTTCGAGGTCGGTCAGGTCCACGGCCTGGGTCAGGATGCACTGGTCCGGGATATCCAGCTCCTCCCGGAGCTCTTCCAGACCGGCGGCCTCCCGCCCGTACAGAACCAGCGCGTCGCCGCGCTCGGCAAAGGCCCGGGCCGCGGCCCTGCCGGTGGCCCCGGCCGCGCCGGTAATGATGACCACGCGGTCAGTCATTGAGCGCCTCGATCTGCGCAGGCTGCATACCCTCTACGATGGGCTGGTCGCTCTGCTCGGCCAGATGCTCGTGCCCCTGAAAATCGATCAGGTGGCCGGACTTGGCCGCCTTCGTCTCCAGGTAGAAGCGGTTATATTCATTGGGCTGCATGATGTGCGGGATGCGCCCGTTCACCTGGATGCCATACTGGGTGAGCTGCTGGATCTTCTTGGGATTGTTGGTCATCAGGCGCACGGACCGGATCTTGAGCGACATGAGCATGTGGGCCGCCACGGCGTAATCGCGCTCATCGTCCCGGAAGCCCAGCGCATGGTTGGCCTGCACGGTGTCCAGGCCCTCATCCTGAAGGCTGTAGGCGCGGATCTTGTTCGTCAGGCCGATGCCGCGGCCCTCCTGTCGCAGGTAGAGCACCATGCCCTTTTCCATCTGACCGATGGCCCTCAGGGCCGTCTCCAGCTGGTCGCGGCAGTCGCAGCGCAGGGAGCCGAGTGCATCACCCGTCAGGCACTCGGAATGCAGGCGCACCGGCACATCCTGCGCCCCGATCACATCGCCCTTCGTGATGGCCACATGGTCCTTGCCATCCCGGTTGTTCTCAAACGCCACAATGTGAAAATCACCAAAACGGGAGGGCAGCTCGGCCATCGCCGCCACACGCACACAGACCTTGTCGCGCCCCAGCCCTTCACATTCGTGCTCCCCATCCCGTTCCAGCAGCACCTGGAATTGTTCGTGCATCGTTGTTGTCATCTCGTCTCACCTCATCTTCAATATAATGAATACGTCCACATCCGCCTGCCCGGATTTTCCCCGGGGCGGGTGATCATTCGGCGGGTTTCGGGCGATAGTGCAGCAGTACGCCGCCATCCTCCCAACGTTCCAATTCCACCAGATCCAGCAGGAGCGCATCTTCACGCCTGAGACCGTGCCCGGCCGCAGGCGTGGGCGCGGAAGCCCCGCCGAGAATCATCGGCGCGAGATAGAGGGTCAGCTCATCCACCAGTTCCAGCCGTAGAAGCTCGAAGTTCAGTGTGCCACCGCCCTCCACCATCAGCCGGTGAACCCCCAGACCGTACAGGGTTTCCAGCGCCCGGGCCAGATCCACACGTGAATCGCCCAGGATATGGACTTCGGCCCCGTGGGAACGCAGGGCCTCCATCCCTCCCATTGACGCCTGCTGGGTGGTGAATATTACAACCCGGGCCGGGCCGGCGATCATGAATCGGCCTTCCAGGGAGATATCCGGGCGGGTCACGATCCCCACCTTCATGGGGTTGGCGGGCAAGCCGCGGCTCTCACGCGCCGAGCGCAAGGCCGCAGACTTGACCGTCAGGGAGGGGTCCTCCTCCAGGAGGGTGCGCCCGCCCACCATGATGGCATCCGCCCCGGCGCGCAGCGCGTCCACGCGCTCCCTGTCGCGAGGCGAGGAAATGGCCGCACCGCGCCGCTCAAAGGTGTCGGTCTTGCCATCGGCCGTGACGGCCATGTTAATGAAGACGAACGGGCGGTCCATAAGAAATCCTTTTACCACAGGGCAGGCTCAAAGCAAAGAGCCTTTCTCCCACTTGAATGAAAGCCGGCGGATCAGTTCAAGCCCGGCAGATCACGTCCATACTGCGAACGCAATCGTTTACGCAGCACATCCAGGCGCTCCCGGCTTTGAGGCGCCAACAGGAGTGTCAGCCCGAAGCTCAACAGGATCACCGTGATGAAGAAAAACAGCCCCTCCTCCACCGGAAGCCGGCCCACGAAGAGGCCCAGGGACTGCGCCGGGTCGATCTCCCAGGTGGTGGCCGTGATGGCCAGCGAGTCTGCCCAGGCGAGATACAGCCCGGTGGGCAGGATCACCGCCGCAAGCAGGCGGCGGAAATGCCAGAGGATATCCGCGCCAAAGGCCAGCTGGATAAGGATGGGAGGCAGCGCCCAGAACAATGTGATGGACAGGTACGTGCCGGGTTTCCACCCGCTGAAGAAGACCCCTGCAGAGATCAGCCAGATCATGCCTGCCAGCAGGACCGCCCCTGCACGCAGTGCCCTGGAGGGGTTGAACCTCCCGGTCGGGCGCAGGAGGGGGGAAAGCCGCCACCACCACAACCCCACCAGGACGGTCTCAAGGACAAAGAAGATGTACTCCTCCAGGGGCACCCAGCCGAGCAGGAGGCCCGATACCAGCGCCGGGTTGTAATACCAGACGCCCGTGGCCACCAGATAATTATCCCAGGGCGTGGTATAGGCCAGGGCCAGCAGGATGTGAAGCCCGACAGCCGCCGGGATGTGACCCAGGGTCGCGCGGCCTTTGCGGGTCCAGAGCGGGACCGAGAGCAGCAGGATGGGGAGGACGAGGAAGCGAAGAAGGAAACCGAAATAGGTCATGCTGTCAGCGCCTCCAGACCCGCATTTTCACACCCGGGCGCGGCTCCAGGGTGGCCCCCATGTGCGCATGGACGCGGGTATTCAGCAGCTCAAAGCGCCAGCCCTGGAGCAGGCGGGCAATGACGATGCGGGCTTCAGCCTGCCCGAAGGCTGCGCCGAGGCAGGCACGCGGACCCCCTCCGAATGGAACATACGCAAAAGGCGGAGTCTTGCGGCCTCCAATGAACCGCTGCGGGCGGAAGGCCGCGGCCTCCTCCCAGATTTGCGGGTCGCGGTGGGTGAGATAGATCGAGTAGAACATGCGCTCCCCTGCCGGGAGGGTGCAGCCCTCGAAGGTGATCTCCTCCGCCACCATGCGGTTGCCGGTGTGGATGGGCGGATACAGCCTCAGGCTCTCCTTGATAACCGCATCCAGCAGGGGCGGCTGCCATCCGGCAGGCTCACGGGGCGGCTCGCCGCCCAGGGCCTCATCCACCTCGCGCACGAGGCGTTCATGGGTTTCGGCATCCCGGCCAAGCAGATAAAAGGTCCAGGCCAGCAGGGCCGTGGAGGTATCGTGCCCGGCGATCAGCAGGGTGAGCATCTGGTCGCGGATTCGGTCGTCGTCGAGGCCGGCATCGATGAGGTGCTGGAGCAGGTCGGGGTGCGGAGCCCCGAGCCGCCGGCTCCGGATGAGGTCATACAGCCAGGCATCCAGCGCAGCCAGGTGCTTCTTGAAGCCAGGACGGGGAAGCCCGCGCCAGAGGATCCACGGCCCCGGGGAAATGAACTCAATGGCCTTCAGCACGGGCTTCCAGAGAGCGGGCATCGCATCCCATACATCCACGCTAAAGAGCGCTTCCATGATAATGAGCAGGGCGATCTTGCGGCTCTCCACCAGCATGTCCACGCGGCCGCCGTCCCGCCATTCGGAGGTCACCCGGTCGGTCTGGGCCGCCATCATCCGGGTGTAACGTCCCAGAACGGAGGGATGCAGGTCGGGTTCCATCAGGCGGCGATGCTGGTCATGCTCCTCGCCGTCTGTCACCAGGACCCCGCGCCGGAGCAGATCGGTCACGGGGTCGGGGTTGCGCCAGCGCAGCCGGTCCCGCTCCGTGACCAGCAGCTTCCGATTGGATTCGGGTCCGCCCACCACATAGGGATGGAAGGCCCGCAGGGGGATCTGGAACAACCGTCCCAGCCGCGCATACAGCACAGACATCGCTCCGAGCGGAGAGCGCTGTGCGAGCATGGCAGCCAGGGCCTGGCGGCCGGTCTCAGGATCAAGCGCTTTCATGCTCATAAGGTCACCCGGCGCGAGGCTTTGGAGGACTGATAGGCCTGCCGCACGCGCACAGCCGCCCCGGCATGATCCACGCGGGGCTGTGCGGGGTAGCCCGGGACGCTGAGGCCCTTTTCCCAGGGTGCGTGGATGCCGGAATCGGGTAGATGCGCCAGCTCGGGGACCCATGTGCGGATATATCTCCCCTGCGGGTCAAACCTGCGGCTCTGCAGAACCGGGTTGAAAATGCGGAAATAGGGAGCGGCATCCGTTCCGGTCCCGGCGGTCCACTGCCAGCCGCCGTTATTGGCCGCCACGTCGCCATCGATCAAGTTCTCCATGAACCAGCGTTCGCCCCACTGCCAGTTGACCAGCAGGTCCTTAACCAGCCAGGAAGCCGTGATCATGCGCGCCCGGTTATGCATCCATCCGGCCTGTGCAAGCTGGCGCATGGCGGCATCCACAATGGGGACGCCTGTGCGCCCCTGCGTCCAGGCCTCAAAACCAGCGGGGTCCTCGCGCCAGGGGATGCTCCCCAGAGATTCGTCAAAGGGGCCGCGCAGGACGCGCGGGAAGTGAAACAGGATCTGGATATAGAACTCGCGCCAGATCAACTCGTCGAGCCAGGCGTCGGGGGCTGCCGCTTGCAGGGCCGCGGCTGCGGCCTGGCGCAGGCCCAGCATCCCAAAATGGATATAGGGGGAGAGCGCCGACGAGCCGTCCAGGTCCATGCGGTTCCGGTCTTCGCCGTAAGAGAAGATCCTGCGATGCGTGAACTCCTCCAGGCGCGCGGCGGCCTCCGGCTCGCCTGCCGGGAAGCCGGGATTGCTTTGGAAGGCAGGCAGCGGTTCGGAAACGAGGCCTGCCGGGGTAGAGATCCGCTCCGGCGCGGGCAGCAGGGAGATCGGTCCGAGGCGCGCCTTCCATTTCCTTGCGTAGGGGGTATAGACAGTATAGGGCGTCCCATCGGGCTTGAAGATGGAGGCCGGGTGATGGACCGTCTGGCCGCCCGTCAGGCGCAGGGGAAGACGCTCCGCCAGGCGCGCATCCCGCCGCCGGGCATACGGAGTGAAATCCTCCTCGGCAAAGACAGCCTCCGCCCCGCTCTCCGCCAGCAGCCGTGCCAACTGCTCCTCGGGGCTGCCCCTCCGCAATACCAGATACGAACCGCGCTGGCGCAGCCCGGCCTCCAGAGAACGCAGCCCTTCGAAGAGAAAATCCCTCCGGCGCGGGGCGGCCCCGGAAAGCAAGCCCGGGTCGAGAATGAAGGCAGGGATCACAGAGCCGGTCTGCAAGGCCGCTGCGAGCGCCGCATTATCCACAAGCCGCAAGTCGCGGCGGATCCACCAGATGGAACCCATTTCCAGCCTACTCGGCGGGCGAGGTCACGCCCGGTGCAGAACGGTCCAGCGTGGAGACGATCGGCCGGCCGTAGATCCTGACTGCAATGAAGGGCAGCAGGCCCGCCATCAGCAAAGCGCCGAAGGCTCCTGGCGCCCAGGTGCCCAATTGCTGCAGCAGCGCGCCGCCCACGATGGGCGCCAGGATGCGCGTGGAGCTTTCCACAGAGGCTGCCAGGCCCAGGATGCCTCCCACTTCCCGGGGGTTCACCGCCCGGGTAAGAATGGAGGAGAGCAGGGTGTTGAGGATCCCGCCCGCCAGGGAGGCGGGGGTCAGCACCACCAACAGGCCGGCCACCGATCCAGCCAGGGCCCAGCCTGCCAGCGAAACGGCCATGAGAGCCGCACAGACCACGAGCAGCAGGTCATCCCGGAATTTTTGGGTGAGGCGGCCAATCAGGAATCCCTGGGTGACCACGGCCAGGAATCCTACATAGGTCAGGATGTATCCCGTCTGGGCGGCCGTGAGGTTGAAGCGCGTCAGGGCATACAACGAAAAGATGGTCTGAAACGTGGCAAAGGCCAGGCCAAAGAAAAAGCGGGCGATGAGGAGCGAACCCGAGAACGGGCGGCGCAGCGCGTTCAAAAGCGCCTGCAGCGTCACGGGCGGGGCCTTCTGCGTCCGGTCCAGGCGTTTTTCCGGGGTCAGTGATTCAGGGAGCCAAAAGTAGATCAGCAGCAGGTTGAGCAGCGAAATGCCGGCCGCAACAAATGCCGGCACCCCATACCCGAACTGGCTGAGAAAGCCTCCGGCCACCGGGCCGATAATGAAACCCAGACCGAAAGCCGCGCCGATCAGTCCAAGCCCCTTGGAGCGATCCTTCTCGTCGGTCACGTCCGAGATATAAGCCTGGGCAACAGAGATATTGCCGCCCGTCACGCCGTCGATGAGGCGGGCTGCGAACAACATCCAAAGCGTGGAGGCAAAACCCAGGAGGAGAAAGCCCAGAAAGGTACCAAAGACCGAGATCAACAGGATGGGCCGGCGGCCGTAGCGGTCTGAAAAGCGTCCCAGCAGCGGCGCGCCGACCAACTGGGCCGCCGCATAAGAGGCCACCAACAGGCCAGTGACAAAAGGACTGGCATTGAAAGAGCTAGCGTAGTAGGGCAGCAATGGAAGGATCAGGCTGAAGCCTAGCAGGTCGATAAAGACCACCAGGATGATCGAGAAAAGTCGTCTGTTATTCATTTTCTTTCCCTGACAAATAAATGGAACGATAGGGGCTGCGGTAGTGCAGCTCGAACTCCGGTCTCTCGCCGGTGCCCGTCAGGTTCTCATACGCCACGCGCAGCAGGCCGAGTATCGGGGTCCAGGGCCGGAAGAGCCGGACCTCCATGAATTCCTTCCGCTGGCGGAGGATAGTTTTCACCAGCTTACCGGAGGCATAATGAGCCGGCTGACCCAGGAAGCGAAGGACAAAAGCGAAATTCTTGAGCATCGCGCGGCCCGCCTCTCCCACCACAACGGGCGAGGTCAGCATATCGGTACGGAGCATGCCGGGGCTGAAGCCCAGCAGCTGCACACCGGTCCCCTTGAGCTCCTGGGCCAGTGAACGGGTAAAGGAGGCCACCCAGGCCTTCGTAGCCCCGTACAGGCCGGTGGGAGAGGCAGGCCTCAGGAAGCTGCCGTTCCCGTAAATATTGACCAGCAGGCCCTGCCGGCGCGGAAGCATGTAATGAAGGATGGCCTGGGTGCATTTGAGCATTCCCAGATCATTGGAAAGGAACATATCCAGGGCCTCCTGAGGATCCATATCCAGCATCCGTCCGGCAGCATTGGAATAGCCCGCATTGTTGACCCAGATGTCGATACGGCCATACTCGCGGATGACATCCTGAACCAGCCTGTAGACCTGCTCCTCCTCCCGCACATCGAGCAGAAAGCCTTTTACAGGGCCTTTGGGCTGAAGCGCACCCAGGGCGCGGTCAAGTGCATCCCGGGTGCGCCCGGTAATGGCGATCGAAGCGCCCGCCTCGAGCATGGATTCGGCGATGGCATATCCAAAGCCGCGCGTGGAACCTGTGATGACGACAACTTTATCCATGGAGTCACTTTCTGATCTGACCGGCCACAAATTGACCGGTGCAGCCGCTGTTTTCGAACGAGACTTTGAAAAAAGGATCAGATCCCGGAACCATATCCGTCCAGCCAGCCTGCAATTGACTCACCTGCAGCGCCCATCACCTGGCGCACGGCCGCGGCATAGGCGGAGATAAAGAGGCGGAGACTTTCAACAGGACGATCGTCTCCAAGGGACAGGCTCTGGAGCCAATCCAGGTCGCTCCTCAGGTAACCTACATCCCCCAGCTGCAGGGCAGCCTGCAGGGATCTTCCCAATAAGAATGCTGCCGACACAAGGTTCGGGCCTTCCAGGCCTGAAGCCGCGAGGTTCCCGCGCAGGACAGAATCGATCTGCGGATGGCTGTGGTGGAAGGCTCGTGCCAGCGTCTGGTCGATGACCTCCGGGAGCACCGGATTTACCCCTTCTGCAAGGAGAGCCTCCACCCGACCCGGCGCATCTTCCAGCGACCCGGCTATCAAGTGGCCGGGGATCAGTCCGCCAAGGGCGGGAAGCCGGTTGAAGATCCCGCCGCCATAGGCAAGACGGATGGGCATCCCCGCCAGGGCTTCCGCCGTTTCACGCAGCGCGGCCGCAGAGACGAGGCCCTGGGCGGCCAGGATCACAAGGTCCGGTCCCACGGTCTGGATGGTCTCAGAGAGATGGGCCAGCGGGACATCTGCGCCCAGGTACACCACCCTCCAGCCGCGGCGGCGGAGAAGCAGGGAGAGTATCAGGAGTGGAAAGGCGTGCAGTTCCCCCGGAGGGCAGGCAAGCAGCAGTGTCTCCCTGCGGGTGGGGGCCGGCGCCGCTGAGATAAGAGCATCCAGATGGCGGGTGGCCAGCGCGGAGGCGAAGTGCTCCTGCTGGACGGAGGCCTGCCCGCGGTGCCACATGGCCCCAATCTCGCTCAGCCCGGCCTGGATCAGGGAAATCACCACGTTCTCCACCGGATACATTGCAAAGGCCCGGTTGAGCACCTCTCCGGCGCGCATTTCATCGTAGGCCAGGCAGGCCGCCAGCCATTCGGCGCGCAGCGTCTCCAGGCTTTCAGGAGCAGGCAGGGGGGCTTCTTCCATGGGGGCCAAGCGGTCGAGGGGGTCCTGCCCGGAGGCGGACGTTTCCCTCCACAGGTCCACAGCCCGCGAGATGGAGAGACCCTCCGACTGGCGGGCCAGGAGCCACTTGATCAACCCGATATCGTGCTGGGAGTACAGACGATGCCCGCCTGCTGTGCGCTGCGGTTTGGGCAGGCCATAACGGCGTTCCCAGGCGCGCAGAGTGTCGGCGGCGATGCCGGTCTCTTTGAGGACAACTTTCAAGTTATAGGCGGGAGTCTGGCTGGCTGGCATGGCGCTCCTCTCAAACCCCGGCTGCTGAGGTCTCTTTTGCAAGGGTTTGCACAGCTATTGTACCCATTTCTTTCAAGATTCGCTCAGTGGTAAGGCGCGCCGAGAGCAGGACAATGGGCAAACCGGTGCCGGGATGGGTGGAAGCGCCCGCGAAATACAGGTTCTTATAGCGGGCATGGCGGTTCGCCGGGCGCAGATAACCCACCTGCCAGAAGTTATGGCTCAACCCGAATGCCGCACCCTTCTCCAGATTGAAACGCTCCTTCCAGGTCCCGGGCTGGTAGATGATCTCGAACTTAAGGTGCTGCTTGAGATCAGTGATGCCCATTTCCTTCGCCAGGCGTTCCAACACGGTCCGGCGGGCGGAAGCGATCATGGCCTCCCAATCCTGTTCCCGGCCTTCATCCAGGTGCCCCACCGGGACCAGCACGTACAGGCTGTCCTGCCCCTCGGGCGCGGCCGCGGGATCGGTGCGTGCAGGGGCGTGCACATAGAAACTGGGGACATCCGGGAGCCTGTGTTCCTGGAAGATCTGGTCGAAGGAGGCCTTGTAATCCCCTCCCAGGAATACGTTGTGATGGGCAAGCTGCGGATATTGTTTATCCACGCCCCAGTAGAACATGATGGTGGAGCAGGTGTAGAGCTTCTTTTGCAGGGCTGCGCCCTCCCTCTTCCCGGGAAGCAGGTCCTTGTAGATATAGGGCAGGTCGGCATTCCCCACGAAAATATCCGCGGAGAACTCGCGGCCGTCCTCGAGCAGCGCACTCTCCACGCGGCCCCCGCCGAGGCGCAGTTCCCTCACCGCAGCGTTATAGTGGAACGTCACGCCCAGCTTTTCCGCAATGCCAACCAGGGACTCGATGGCGCGATACATGCCGCCCATGGGGAACCAGACGCCTTCCGCCAGCTCGGTATATTGGAGCAGGGAATAGGTGGCCGGCGCATCATAAGGGCTGAGGCCCAGATACATGTTCTGGAAGGTGAAAGCGGCCTTGAGGCGTTCATCCTTGAAGAAACGCCCCGTGTTGGCGTAGTGTTTGCCCAGGGCCTTGAGCTTGAAGATCAGCGGCAGGTTGCGCAGGCTGAAGTACTCAAAGAGACTCGTGAAATTGCGGCCCACGAATTTCTCGAGCGAGAGCTTGTAGTGCCGGTTCCCCTCAGCGATATAGTTCAGGAACCCTGAGAAGGCGGTCTTTTCCACCTGCTCCAACTGGGACTGCATTTGACCCAGGTTGGAGGTGAGTTCCAGGTGGAATCCATCGTCGAAGTGGACCTTGTAGGTAGGGTCAATGCGGACCAGCTCCAGGTGGTCGCTGAGCTTCTCCCCGAGGGCAGCATAGGTCTCCTCCCACACCTCGGGCATGAGAAAGAGCGTGGGGCCCGTATCGAAGCGGTGGCCTTCGCGGACGATCTGGCTGGCCCGTCCGCCCGGTTTCTCGTTTTTCTCCAGGACGGTCACATGAAAGCCGTTGCGGGCCAGGCGCGCGGCTGTGGCGATCCCTCCGATCCCGGCTCCAATGACAATGGCGGTTGGTTTTTGGCTCATGGGTTCTCCTTATTACCCGTATTATACCCATTGTTCATATTTTGTCAATATTTAACCAGAAAATACTTTTGCAAAATATTGACAAATTCACAGAAATGGGTACAATATCCTTATTGATCCGAGTTTTATCGACAGGAGACCACCATGCAGGCACATTGGGAACACCGTTTGATCGCGCTGGCCGGTCAGCCCCCCCATCTCCCTTCCCCCCCGCCCCTCTTCTCCTATTGGGCCGGGGATGCCCGCCTTCAGAACGCCTACGCACTCTGCGGGCGCATCACCGCCCGGCACAGCCGTTCCTTTTATATGGCCTCAGGTCTGCTGCCTGAGCCAGCCCGCGCAGCCGTGCGCGCGTTGTATGCATTCTGCCGCACGGTGGACGATATCGTGGACGAGCCCTCGAACGAGAACCGCCAGTCCCGGCTGGACTACTGGCGGGCGGTCAGCCAGGGCACGATCACCCCGGAGAATGACCCGGTGGCGGAAGCCTGGGCTGATACCCTGACGCGCTATGCCATCCCTGCGCGCTATGCCCTGCAGCTGATCGACGGTGTGAGCCGTGATTTCACGCAGAGGCGTTACGAGCACTTCGAGGACCTGAGCACCTATTGTTACGGCGTGGCCTCCACGGTGGGACTGATGAGCATGTATATCGTGGGATTTAAAACCCCCGAGGCGGTTCCCTATGCCATCAAGCTTGGGGTGGCGCTCCAAATGACGAACATCCTGCGGGATGTGGGCGAGGATCTGCAGCGCGGGCGCGTCTATCTGCCCGCCGAGGAATTGCAGGGCTTCGGATTGAGGGAAACCGACCTGGCCGCCGGAAAGGTCACCCCGCAGTGGCGTGATTTCATGCGCTTCCAGATCACCCGGACGCGGGAGCTATATGCGGACGCCTGGCCCGGCGTGAGGATGCTGGAGCGCGAGGGCCAGCTCGCCATCGGCGCGGCCGCCAGCCTCTATGGCGGCATCCTGGATGTCATAGAGAAGAACGACTACGATGTGTTCACCCGCCGCGCCTCCCTGGGAGCGTGGGGAAAGCTCCGCAGCCTGCCGCGGGTCTGGCTCCGGCTGAGGGCGGCAGAATGAACCAAGAGAGCCTGGAAATCAGATTCCAGGCTCTCTTTTCTATCGATGGGAGACGCAGGCCGGATCCCCGGCTGCGCCAACAAGGAACTTACACGGCAGCTGCCTGGCGGGCTTTCCCAAAGCGCAGGTACAGGGTGGGTACCACCAGCAGGTTGAGCAGGGTGGAGGTGACCAGCCCGCCCAGGATGACAATGGCCATCGGGTATTCGATCTCCTGGCCGGGGAGGTTGCCGGCGATCACCAGGGGCACCAGTGCCAGACCGGTGGTCAGGGCGGTCATCATGATGGGCGCGATCCGCTCGCGGGCGCCGCGCATGACAAGGCCGGGTCCGAAGGGCTCGCCCTCCTCATGCTCCAGGTGCTGGAAGTGGCTGATCATCATGATGCCGTTGCGGGTGGCAATGCCCAGAATGGTGAGCAGGCCCACCAGCGAGCCCAGCGAGATGACCTTGTCGCTCAGATAGGCAGCCAGGATGCCGCCCACCAGCGCCCAGGGCAGGGTGAAGAAGGTCAGGGTGGTCAGGCGCCAGCTCCCGAAGGAGGTGTAGAGCAGGAAGAAGATGGCCAGGACGGCGAGGGCGCCAGCCAGCAGCAGGCTGCGCTGGGCAGCCTCGCGCTCGGCAAACTCGCCCAGCACCTCGGCATGGTAGCCCAGGGGGAACTCGACCGTGGCGAGAGCCGTCTCCACATCCGCGGCCACCGAACCGAGGTCACGCCCGCTGACATTGGCCGATACATCGATCTTGCGGGACTGGCCCTCGCGTTCGATCACGTTGGGGACCGGCACGATGCTGATATCGGCCACATCGCTCAGGCGCACAGGCTCTCCAGAGGGGGTGTCGATCAACAGCTCACGGATGTCCGTCAGGCTGTTGCGGGTCTCGGGTGTGCTCCACACGTTCACATCATAGGTCTTGCCGCCGATGTAGATGTCGCCCACCTCCTCGCCTTGCAGCAGGAAGGCCGAAGCGCGGCGGATGTCGCCGGGTTTCAACCCATATTTCTCAGCTGCGACCAGGTCCGCCTTGACCTCCACCTGCGGGGTCTCCATGTGCAGTTCTTTCTTCAGGTCCACGATGCCCTGTACATTTTCCAGGGCGGCGCGCACTTCGTCAGCCTTCTCACGGAGGACCTCCAGGTCCTGCCCGTAGATGCGGATGACCACGGTGTCGCTGGAACCGGTCAGCACCTCGCGGATGCGCTCCTTCAGGTAGGTCTGGACATCCCGAACCAGGCCGGGATAACCGTCCACCATCTCCTGCACGCTTGCCAGCGTTTTGTTGTAGTCCACCGCCGGATCGATGCTGATCCAGTTCTCGGTGAAGTAGATGCCGTAGGGCTCATCCGCCATCACCGCCTGGCCGATGTGAGAGCCGCAGTTGCGCACCCCGGGAATGGTCATCAATTCGTTGCAGGCCTGGGCAGTAATGCGCCACATCTCGGGATGGGAAGTCCCGGGCTTGGTGATCCAGTGCATGAGGAAATCGCGTTCCTTGAAGGAGGGGAGCAGCTCCTGTCCAAGCAAGGGCATGACCAGCAGGCCGGACATGACGATCATGGAGACCGTGGCATAGGCCAGTTGGGGGGTCTTCAGCGTGCTGCCCAGCACCCGGTCATAGACCCGGTGCAGCCACGGAATGATGGGCGACTGGCGGTGCTCGATGGGCGCATTGGAGAGCAGGATCAGCACCATGGCGGGGGTGATCGTCAGGGCGATCAGAGGAGAGACCAGGCCCGCCACCACATAGGCAGTGGCCAGCGGCCGGAAGAAGGCGCCCGAGAGACCGTCCAGGAAGAAGACCGGCATGAGCGCCGAGATCTCGATCAGCGAGGCATAGACAATGGCGCCGCGAACTTCAATGGAGGCTTCCAGGACGATGCTGGCGGTGGACTGGGTGCTGCCCTCCTTTCGCAGGCGGCGCAGGCGCCGCACGATATTCTCCACATCCACGATGGCGTCATCCACCACCGCGCCGATCGCAATGGAAAGGCCGGCCAGTGTCATCACGTTGATGGGCACGCCGCGCCAGTTCAGCACCAGCATGGCGGCCATCAGCGAGAGCGGAATGATGGTGGCGCTGATCAGGGCCACCCGCCACTCATACAGGAAGAACAGCAGCACGATGACCACCAGCAGGCCGCCAATGAGAAGAGATTCGGTGAGGTTGTCAATGGAGTTCTCAATGAAGGTGGCCGGGCGGAAGATGGTGGTATCCACATTGATACCCTTGAGGCCGGGAGCCATCTCCTCAAAGGCCGCCTCCACGCCGCGGGTCACATCCAGGGTATTGGCCCAGGGGAGCTTCTCCACGATGAGCATCAGGCCGGGGCCGCCGTTGATGACCGCGTCTCCGAAGAGCGGCCAGGTACCCCAGACCACATCGCCTACATCATCCAGCACAAGGGGCGAGCCGTCCGGCGCCTTGCGGTCCCCGATGGGCACCTGGCCCAGTGATTCGGGCGTGAGGATGGGCAGCACAGAACGGATGCCGAGCCGCTGGTTGGGCGTATCGATGAACCCGCCCGTGCCGATGACGGAGCCTTCCGAGAACTGCAGCAGGCCCACATCCAGCGCATCGGCAGTGACGTCCATCACCTCTTCCAGGGGCACCCCCATCTCGCGCAGCTTCTGCAGGTCCACCTGCATCTGCGGGCTCTTGATGCGCTCGCCCCAGATCGGGACATTGGCCACGCCGGGCACATCCAGCAGGCGGGCGCGGATCTTCCAGTAGGCGATCATCGAAAGGTCCATCAGATCATATTGATCCGAGGTGATGCCGATCTTCATGGCCCGGCTGGTGGACGAAAGCGGCTGGATCATGACAGGCGGGGCCGCCCACGTGGGAAGGGTGGGATAGACCGCCGCGATCCGCTCCGCCACCACCTGCCGGGCAAAGATCAGGTCGGTGCCGGGTTTAAAGATCAGGACGATATCAGACAGGTCGGTGACCGACCGGGAGCGCATCACGTCCAGGCCGGGTACGCCGTTGAGGGCCTGCTCCAGCGGAACCGTGACCAGCTCTTCCACATCCTTGGCGGAAAGGCCCAGCGAAATGGTCTGGATCTCCACCTTGGGCGGGGCGAACTCGGGGAAGACATCCACCGAGGAGTCTTTCAGGCGGACGATGCCAAACGTGAAGAGCACCAGGGCCGCAAAGACCACCAGATAACGATAACGCAGGCTTGTTTGAACAATCCAGCGCATGGGACACCTCCTGAGGATGGGCTACTTGGAGACCCCGGTCTCGGCGCCGTAGATCTCGGCCACCCCCATTGTGACCACGGGGGCTTTGGAGCTCCAGCGCCTGGAAAGAACCACGTCATCGCCCTCGATGAAATCGATCTCAATGGGTTCGCGGACGAATTTGAGCGGCTCGGGATTGGTATAGACCCAGGTATTGCCCTCGGTGTCATAGATCACCGCGGCATAAGGGACCACATCCCGGCTTGAGCCGTTGACCATGCGGCTGGTGACCGGGGCTGTCTGCACGTCAATGCGCTTGGCGGCCTTCTCGGTCAGGATCACGCGCTGGATCTCGCTCCCCTCGATGGGCTCAAGCTGGGCAGGCTTAACCTTCTCCGGCCCGGTCACGGGGATGCCTCTGGCGCCGCAGCCGGCAAGCAGCAGGCTGGTCAGCACCAGGCTCAGGACTAACAGGCGATGAATGGGTTTCATGGCTATCCTCCAAAGTAAAGGGTCAAATAAAAAGGTTGCTCAGTCTTGCGCGCCCGAGGGTGCATCCGCCACCGGGGTGACCGGTACGAGGCCCAGGTCAGGCTCGCGGCTGGCCCCGTAGCCCATGTAGAGGGCAGGCACGGCGAACAGGTTCACCAGTGTGGAAGTGACCAGGCCGCCCAGGATGACAATGGCCATGGGATGCACCATCTCCAGGCCGGGGACCGCGCCGAAGATCACGAAGGGCAGCAGGGCCAGGGCAGTGGCCAGGGCAGTCATCAGGATGGGCGCCAGCCGCTCGCGCGAGCCGCGCATCACCAGATCGCGTCCGAAGATCTGCCCCTCATCCATTTCCAGATGCTGGTAATGGTTGATCAGTGAGATTCCATTGCGGGCGCTGATCCCCAGGATGGCGAGCAGGCCGAACAGCGAGGCCAGCGAGATCGCGCCGCCGCTGAGGAAGGCGGCCAGCAGCCCTCCCACCAGTGCAGCGGGCAGGATCAGGAAGGTGGAGAAAGCCAGGCGCCAGCTGCGTGTGGCCGCCTGCATGATCAGGAATATGCCCAGCAGGGCCGCCAGGGCAGCGATCAGGATGCGGATCTGGGTGGCCTGCTGCGATGCGTACTCACGCAGCACCTCGGCGTGGTATTCCAGCGGGAAGGCATAGGCGCGGGCCGCTGCCTGCACATCCACGGCCACTGCGCTCAGGCTGCGCCCGTTCACGCTCAGGGCGATATCCAGGTACGGTGAAATGGAGGCATGCTGGATGACCGTGGGCGCGGAGACGATGCGCACACTGGCCACATCCCCCAGGCGCACCTGTTCGCCATCCGCAGTGCGGATGCGGATATTCTGCACATCGCTCACGTTGCGGCGAATGTCGGGAGTGCCCCAGACGACCACATCGAATACTTTTTGTTCCTCAAAGAGGCTTCCGACCAGAATGCCGGACAGGACAGTGGCCGCCGTGCGGCGCACCTCGCCGGGTTTGATGCCATATTTCTGGGCCGCGGCCAGGTCCACTTCGATCTCGAGCGTGGGCTCTTCCACCGGCAATATGACCCGCGACTGGGCGACCCCGTTAATACCGGAGAGCGACTTGGAGAGCTTCTCCGCCTCCACCTGCAGGACCTTCGTATCTTCGCCGTACACCCGCAGCGTGAGATCGCCGGCCGGGCGCATCTCATCCGGCGCGGTCAACGACTGTTCCAGGTAGGTCTGGACACGTGAATTCATGCCCACATAGCCGCTGGTCACCTCACGGACCGCAGCCACGGTCGCAGCGTAATTCGCAGCAGGATCAATGCTGATCCACAGCGCAGCGGAGTTGATCCCGACCACCTCATCGCCATAGACCGCGCGGCCCACGTGGGCGCCCACATTACGGACGCCGGGCAGGGCGCGCAACTCGGCGCTCATGCGGCCCAGGATGCGGTCCATCTCCGTGTGCGAGGTGGCCGGAGCCCCTTCCACCTGCACGGTGATATAGGGCTCGCGGAAGGCCGGCATGAGCGGGTCGCGGCTGAGGAAGGGGATCACGGCCAGTCCGGCCACGATCAGCACGACCAGCAGGATGTTCGCGGCCGCGGGGCTTCCCACCGTCCGGTTCAGCATGCCTTCATAACCGTACTGCAGGCGCGGGATGAGCGGCGAGGCGCGCAATTCCACACCCGCCCCCGAGAGGAGCAGCACACTGAGCGCCGGGGTAAGGGTCAGCGCCACCACCATCGAGGCAATGACTGCCAGCGAATAGGAAACCGCCAAGGGGCTGAACAGTGCGCCCGTCATCCCATCCAACAGGAACACGGGGAAGACCGCCAGCAGGGTGATCATAGTGGCGAACAGGATGGAGCCGCGCATCTCCGCCGAGGCCGCCAGGATCACCTCCCTGGCGGTCTGAGGATCGCCTTCGGCCCGGTTGCGGCGCAGGTGCCGCAGGACGTGGTCAATATCCACCACTGCATCATCAATGACAATACCGAGCGCCACCACCAGGCCGGCCAGTACCATCATGTTGAGCGTGGAGCCGCGCAGGTACAACACGAACAGCGCGGCGAACAGCGAGACCACGATCGTCACCAGGCTGATGAGCGCTGAGCGCCAGCCGTACAGGAAGGCCGCCAGCACCGCCATGATGAGAAGCGCAGCGATAATGAGCGACTGCCCGAGATTCGCCATGGCCTGCTCGAGGAAGGAGGCCGGGCGGAAGAGGGAGGAATCGAAATGCACGCCGGGCATGCCGGGCTCCAGGGCCGCCAGGGCGGTCTCCACACCGCGAGTGACTTCCAGGGTGTTGGTGCCGGGCAGCTTCTCAACGACCAGCAGGAGGTTGGGGCTGTCCGCGATGATGGCATCACCGATGAGCGGCTGGTGATCTTCCACCACCTGCGCCACATCCTTCAACTGCAGGCCCTCAGCGCCCTCCACGGGCACCTGGGCGAGGTCCTCCGGGGAGGAGATGGGCAGGACATGCCACAGGCCGAGCCTCTGGTTGGGCGTATCAATGAAGCCGCCGGTCCCGGGCGAGGAGGCTTCCAGGAAGCTGAGCGGAGAGACCCACAGCGCGTTGCCGGTGGTCTCCACCACCTGATTGAGGGTGACGCCCTTTTCCTGCAGCTCGGCCGGGTCGATCAGCACCTGCAGCTGCCGCTCCCGGTTGCCCCAGATGGCTACATGCGCCACCCCGGGCACCCCCATCAAACGCGGGGCAATGGTCCAGCGGGCGAGCACCGAGAGGTCGATGAGCGACAGCTCCTGCGAGGAAAGTCCCACGATCATGAAGCGGCTGGCGGAGGAAAGCGGCTGGATCATCGTGGGCGGCTTCGAAACGTGGGGCAGACCGACCGCCGACTGCGCAATGCGCTCGGCCACCATCTGGCGGGCGCGGTACAGGTCAGTGCCCGGCTCAAAGTAAACGACCACCGAGGAAAGCCCCGGCACCGACCTGGACTCGATGACATCCAGCCAGGCCACGCCGGCGAGCAGGTCCTGCTCCATCGGCACGGTGATCATCTGCTCGACCTCCTTGGCGGAGAGTCCCAGGGCCTCGGTCTGGATCTCGACATAGGGCGGCGAGAACTCGGGCAGCGAATCCACCGGCATCCCGCGCACGCGGGTCGCACCAAAGACCATCAGCGCGATCGCAAGCGTGATCACCAGGAATTGGAACTTCATGCTTGAACCGACAATCGAACGCATCATTGTGAGGTACCTCCAGACATTAAGATTTTTCCTTCAGGCAGTGGAGCGGGGACATTCAACAATAATGGACGGCTGTCGCGGGAAATCCCATGAACCGCGGCAGGAATTAAAAAGTGACGGCGCTCCAAAAGCACCGTCACAAGGGATTCAACGCGCGCGCACACGGAAAGGCCCGCCAGGTCATCGGCGAAGCGCTTCTCGCCAATGTGACCCTGCAGGTATTCGGCAGCCTGGGTCTTCCCCTTAAAGCTGCTGGTCAGCGCGATGGATAGTGAAAAGGCCAGGAAGGGCAGGGCGATCGTCAGGGCCTGCCAGGACGCAAAACCCTGCAAGCCATCATCGTCGGAAGAATCCTCATCCATCTGGACCGCCAGCGCGGTGAAGGCAACAAGGACCACAAGGAGCAGCAGCACCATCCGTAGGACGGGCGCTCGGTGTTCCTTCAAACCGCCAAACCACGCATTAAGGCCCAATTCTCCTCCGACCATAACTTTAAAGAAATATTCCACGGTCGAATCCGCCGGGGAAGGAAAGCAAATGGTCCGGCTGTGCGAGACCTGTAAGGCAGAAACTTGTGATATTGCCGCGCCGGACCAGGCTCAGATGGTAAAGAAATGAAAGCGTATAATTTAGACCGCTTTCATCTTGTATTAATCATGCCTGAACGTTCTTAACTAAAACTGCACGAATTCTTAGAAGTTTCTTAATGGATTATTGAAGGCGCGCATGCCGGATCCCGGATGGCTCCTCCGGCATGCGCGCGGCCATCTTCTCCAGCGCTCAATCTGACGTCATGGGCTCCGCCGGTTTGGTCTGGGAATACACATCCTTGCTCCGCTCGAAGGCGAGCTTCTCCAGCTCCAGGGCGCCTAGGCGGGCTTCCTTGAGCTCCTGGGGCCCAAGGTGCAGGATCTGCACCAGTTCCAGGGTTTCCTGCGTCTGGTCCGATCCTTTCCAGCTCACCAGCACATTGCCCACCCCGGGCGCGTAATACTTGAGTTGGGCAGCGTCCGGCTCGGCCTTGCTCGTCTCGGCGATCACCAGCACATTCTCGTAACACCCGGCGGGAACACAGGTTTTCTGGCCTGTCTGGTCCACCTGCCCGCGATCGGTGAATTCGACCTGGGGTCCCCACCCCTCTGAATAACCGGGGTCGCCCATCCTGGGATCTGCCGGCATTTCAATTCCGGCGACCGCGTCCTTGATCCCTGCCATCCAGGCTGGAGCGTCAGCCGGATCTCCACCCTTGTATTCCTGCGGGTACTCTCCCATTCGCCAGACCGTGCCGTCTTCATCCTGTGCATAGAAGGCCAGTTCGGCCTCCACCAGGTCGCCGTTGTTGTAGTCCCGATCCCAGGAGACCAGCGTCTGGACCCCGTCCACGAGCTTGGTGAGATCAGTGACCGTGGATACAAAGTGTCTTGCGACGCGGTTGCCCGCATCATCCGTGGTGAAGCCGTCATAGACATATTGCGTCCCCGGGCTGAGAGGCAGCCACTTGTTATCGATGGTGGTGGAGTCGACCTGGAAGGCCTTCGGATCGAAGGCCTCATAATCATTTTCAGAGCCAGCGCTGCCGCAGCCTGAGAGGGCCAGAAACAGGACCAATACGAACATTACTGATAAAGTCTTGCTCATTCCAGCCTCGCTTCTTACTCTTTTGCAAGGGCCCGGGACTTTCCGAAGCTCAGATACAGTGATGGCACCACGAAGAGGTTGAGGAGCGTGGAAGTGACCAGGCCGCCCAGGATCACGATCGCCATGGGATATTCGATCTCATGGCCCGGGATATCGCCGGTGACCACCAGGGGCACAAGTGCCAGCCCGGTGGCCAGGGCGGTCATCAGGATTGGCGAGAGCCGTTCGCGTGCGCCTCGCAGGGCCAGCTCGGGACCGAAGGTCTCGCCTTCATAGCGTTCCAGGTGCTGATAGTGATTGATCAGCATGATCTTGTTGCGGGCCGCGATCCCGAATACCGTGAGAAAGCCGATCAGCGATCCGAGCGAGATCACGCCGCCTGTGAAATAAGCCGCCAGCAGTCCGCCCACCAGTGCGGAGGGCAGCGTCAGGAAACCCAGGATCCCCAGCCGCAGGTTGCGGAAGGATTCCCACAGGATGAGGAAGACGCCCAGCAGCGCTCCGATCCCGAAGAGATACAGCCGGTTGGTGGCCGCCTGGCGTTCGGCGTATTCGCCCAATACCACGGAGCGGTAGCCCAGGGGCAGGTCAAGGGCATCCACCTGCTTCTGGACCTGCTCCATGACCGCCCCCAGGTCCTTCGCCTGCACCTCGGCACCCACATCGATGCGGCGCGAATCGTTCTCACGGTAGATCACACTCTGGGCTGGACGGATCGTCACATCGGCCACGTCGCCCATGCGCACGTGACCGCCGGAGGGGGTATCGAGCGGCAGGTCGCGGATGCTGCTCAGGCTGGAGCGCGTCCCGGGCGTGCTCCAGACGTTCACATCATAGGCCTTGCCATTCCTGAAGATATCCCCCACCTCCTCGCCTGCCAGGAGCGTCCCCGAGGCGCGGCGCACGTCACCCGGCTTCAGGCCATAGGCCTCCGCCGCTTTCAGGTCCACGATCACCTGCACCTGCGGCACCTCGGACTGGAGCTGGACGTTCAGGTCCACCATCCCCGGGATGCCCGAGAGGGCCTGCTTCAGCTCATCGGCCTTGGCATGCAGCACCTTCAGGTCCGAGCCATAGATGCGCACCACGAAGGTCTGGCTGGAACCGGAGAGCACCTCATCGATCCGCTCGTTCAGGTAGGTCTCCACATTGTGGAACAGGCCCGGGTAGCTGGTCACCACGCCTTCAATGGCAGAGACGGTTTCATCGTAATCGGCGGAGGGGTCCACGCTGATCCAGTTCTCGCCGAAGTTCACTCCGTTGATCTCGTCCGCAAGCAGAGCCTGGCCGATATGCGACCCGAAGTTGCGCACCCCCGGGATGGCCCGCAATTGTTTGCTCAGGCGCGTGACGATGCGCTCCTCCTCGACCACGGAGCTGCCGGGCTTGGTGATCCAGTGGATCAGGAAGTCCCGCTCCTTGAAGTGAGGGAAGAGCGACTCGCCCAGCAGGGGCACCACTCCGAGGCCGATCAGCATGATGATCCCCGTGGTGATGAACACCGGGCGCGGGTGGCGGATGATAGGGTCCAGCACCCGCGTATAGAGATTCTGCAGCCGGGTCACCAGGGGCTGCTCGCGGTGCTCGATGGGCGCATTTGCCAGCAGCAGCAGGCACATCACCGGCGTCACGGTCAGGGCCACGAACATGGAGGCCAGCACCGCCAGCGCATAGGAGACGGCCAGGGGTTTGAAGAATGCGCCTGACACCCCGCCAATGAAGAAGATCGGGATCAATACTACGGCATCGATCAGGGTGGCGTGGATGATGGCCTGCCGCACCTCCAGCGAGGCCTCCAGGACGATGCTGCCCGTGGAACGGGAACTGCCCTCCTTGCGCGATTGCCGCAGGCGTCGGACGATGTTCTCCACATCGATGATGGCGTCATCCACCACCACCCCGATGGCAATCACAAAGCCGGCCAGGATCATGGTGTTGATGGTGCCACCGCCCTGGTAGAGCACCAGCGCCCCGGCCATCAGCGAAAGCGGGATGGCCACCAGGCTGATGAGGGCTGTGCGCCATTCGAACAGGAAGGCCGCGATCACTGCCATGACCAGCAGGCAGCCCAGCAGAAGGGCCCGGGTCAGGTTGTCCAACGCCACCTGGATGAAGTCCGCGGGACGGAAGATGGTCGAGTCCATTTCGATCCCGGGCAGGCCGGGCCGCAGCTCGTCGAGGGCGGCCTCCACCGCGCGGGTCACATCCAGCGTGTTGGCCCAGGGGAACTTCTCGACCACCAGCATCAAGCCCGGGCCGTCGTTGATGACCGCATCGCCAAAGAGCGGCCAGGTATCCTCCACCACATTGGCCACGTCCGCCAGCCGCAGCGGGCTGCCGTCAAGCTTGGTGATGTCCTCGACCGGCACCTGGCCCAGGTCCTCAGCCGAGCGGATGGGCAGCACCGGGTGGATGTTCATGCGCTGGTTGGGGGTGTCGATGAACCCGCCCTTGCCGATGACCGCCCCGGTGGAGAACTGCAGGATCCCCACATCCAGGGCATCCGCGGTGGTCTCCATCAGCTCGTCCAGGGTCAGGTCGTATGACTGCATCTTTTCGGGGTCGGCCTGCACCTGCGGGATGCGGATGCGCTCGCCCCAGATGGCCACATTGGCCACGCCCGGCACGCCCAGCAACCGGGCACGGATCGTCCAGTAGGAGATCATGGATAGATCCATCAAGTCGTGCGTCTGCGAGGAGACGCCGATCTTCAGCACCCGGCCGGTGGTCGAGACCGGAGGCATGATCACGGGCGGGGCCGCCCAGGTGGGCAGGGTGGAGAGGACGGTTGAAACCCGCTCCTGAACCAGCTGCCGCGCGTGCAGCTCATCCACGCCGGGCTTGAAGAGCAGCTCGATGGAGGACAGGTCCGGGATGGACTTGCTGCGCATCAGGTCGAGCCCGTCCAGCCCGTTGAAGGCCTGCTCCAGCGGCACGGTGACGAGCGACTCGACCTCATCCGCGGAAAGGCCCAGGCAGGGGGTCTGGATCTCGACGCGGGGCGGCGCAAACTCGGGGAAGGCGTCCACCGGCATGCCCGGCACCTGCAGGATGCCGTACAGCATCATCACCGCGGCCACCGCCAAAACAATGTAACGAAATTTGAGACTGTTCCCAACAATTGAACGTATCATGGCTCAGGCCCTCCAGACAGGCAGGCGCTCATTCTTCCTCGAACTCGGTCTCGGAGCCATACAGCTCCTCGGCACCCGAGGTCACCACCATGCTTCCCGAGGGCGGTCCTTCATTGAGGAAAGCCTGGCCGGCCTCGATGTAATCCACATTGATGGGGGTACGCAGGAAGGTCAGGGCCTCCGTCGCGACATAGACCCAGGTACCTCCGTTCACATCGTAGATCACCGCCGAGTAGGGGATCACGCGGCGGGCGGCGCCGCTGCCCGCCAGAGCCAGCCGCACCTGGACATGCTGGCCGAGCGAGAGGCCGTGATCGGTATTCTCCAGGCTGTAGAACAACTGCAACCCGCTCCCGCTCTTGCTGCTTCCCGATTCCACCGAGGCGGGCGCTGCTTCGCGCCCCGCGGCGCTGTCCTCCTGCGTCATCACATGGGCATACAGGCTGTGGTCCACCCGGTTGAATTCAGCCTCGGTCATCTTCACCAGCACCCAGACCTTGCTGGTATCAGCCACCTCGAAGAGCGGCTGGCCCGCCTCAACGAACTGGCCTGATGAGACCAGTGTCTTCAGCAGGGTCATGCCCTCCGGCACCTCCATATTCACACTGGAACCAGGGCTGCCAACGGTGGTCAGGTTCTCGATGGAAGAGAGCCTGAAGCCGACCTGAGAGGTGGAGCCTCCACCGCCCGTGACCGCGATCCCATCTGCCGCCGGCGCCAGCACCGTGCCTGCATTCGGCGCGGTGATGACCTTCTTCATATCCTCGGCCGCGACGATCTCTCCCTGCACCATCTGGGTGCGACCCATCTGGCCCTCGCCAACCGCCACGGTCTGCACATCGATCCGCCTGGCGGCGTCCTCGGTCAGCGTGAGGCGGGTGGGCTCGGCGCCCTGCAGGTGCTCAACGATGACGGTCTGTTCTTCGGTCACGGCCTCCTCAGCCTTGCCGCAGGCCGCAAGCTGCAGGCTTACCATCAATATGACTGTGATCAACAAGCGATAATTGGGTTTCATGACATGCCTCCATCAGAAGTCAACGAGTTTCCGAGACGGCGCCAGACTCGAGCCCGCCTCGTCTCAGGCGGACCAGGGCGAACAGCGCCAACAACAATAAAAGCGGGATCCCAACGGCGTACGGAAGGATGCCTCCCGGGTTGAGACGGGCGAAAGATGCCACACTGACCCGGATGCCGGGACTGGCAATGGGCTGGCTGACGACCTCGCTGCTGCCCGGCACCGGAAGCGCCACGAGGTACACCATGTAATCGCCGGCAAGGATGGTGTTCAGCGTCCAGCTCTGTGTGGCGGAATCCCCCGGCTTTAGGGCCTCCAGGTACTGTGTTCGCTGCGGCGACCAGTCCTCGGGGTCCACAACATCACCATCCGCCTTGAGGTTGATGATGTTCATGGCAATGATCAGGGGCAGGGAGTCCTGGCTCCCATGGTTGGTCACCACCGTTTGGAACTCGATCTTGTCCCCGTTCTTTGTCGAGGCCGCGGTCCGGTCAACGGTGATCTGCAGGTCTCCGGCCTGGCCCTGCAGAAATGGAGAGGCCCGGACTGGCGTGACCGCCAGAGAGAACAGGACTGCCGCCGCGGCGAGGATCCCCATCCCCCCGCGCGCTTTGCTGCGCCTGAGCCTGACAGGGATTCCGCCTTCCAGGCCCAGGCGCGGCGCGGCAAACAGGAAAAGCAGCACAAACACGAGGATCGCAAAAACCAGGGAAGCCCAGAAATACGGCATCAACTCATGCGCAGTCCGGTTGTTCACGATGATGTTCTCCAGGAAATGGTCCGCCCCTTCCAACGGGTCGATCTTCTTGAGAAGCTTGCCGAACGTTCCCGCCTGGGCGGTCCCGGGGAACTGCACCGGCAACAGGAAGAGCAGGTAAACGGTCAGGCTGGCAAACAGGCTGGTGCGGTTCGAGCCGGACCAGAGACTCACCAGCATTCCAAACCCGGTGAAGGCCGGGACGAGGACCGTCCCCAGGATGCCCCCCCACAGCAGGGCTGTGGGCACAATATCATTCCCCTGGGAAAGGACCAGGACATAAGGGACAGCGATCAGCGCGACCACCGGCCAGGGTGAGACGGAGGCCAGGAATTTCCCAATGACGATCTGCCTCCGGGAGGCAGGCGTCAAGAGGAGGGCCTCCAACGTGGAGCGTTCCCGCTCACCGCTGAAACTGTCTGCCCCGATGATCAGGGCTACGAACAAGCCCACCGTGATGGCGCCCGAGATCGTCAGGTACACCATTTCCCTCGGCGGGATCAAACTCAGCTCACTGTTGGCCGCGAAGATATAAGAGGACACTCCCAGGTAGAGGCTGTACAGGAGGATCAGGACCAGCGCCTTTCCCCACACCCACAGCTCGCTCATCTCCCTGAAAAATACGACCGACCAGGCCGGGATCGCCCGCCCCCGGCCCTCCAGGCGTTCCTCCATGCCGGTCTTGCTCCCCTTCATGGAACGGATGGTTGTCGGGTTCATTCGCCTGCCCCCCGGGTAAGGTGAAGGAAGACATCCTGCAGCCTGCCGCCGGTATCGAGGTTCAGCAGGGGAACATCGGCTTCCAGCAGCGCCCTCTGGACCATTTTGCTCATTTCATACATCCCGGCGGGGTCGTCACCAGGAGCCTCCTCAAGCTCCAATTGCAGCCAGTTCTCCGATCCCTGGATGGGGTCCATCCTCCGGATGGCCGGGAGGCCCTTCAAGGCCTGGCGGGCCTGCTCCACGAACTCAGCAGGGAAGCGGATGCGCATCGAGTTCTGGATGGGAGTATCCTGGCCTGCGTTCCCGATGACTTCGGCCACGGAGCCTTTTGCCACGATCTGTCCGAGGTTCAGGATGACCACGTCATCACAGATCCCCTCGATCTCGGAGATCAGGTGGCTGCAAAGGACCACACCCGCTTTCCGTTCGCGGGCGATGCGCTTGACCGTCTCCAGCAGCTCCTGCTGCCCGCGCGGGTCCAGTCCCAGGGTGGGCTCGTCCAGGAACACCACGGCGGGATCGTTGATCAGCGCGCGGGCGATTCCCAGTCTCTGGCGCATCCCGCGGCTGTAGGTGCCGAGCAGGGAGTTTGCCCGCTGCTGCAGTCCTACTTCCTCGAGCAGCCTCAAGGCGGCCCTGCGCGCCTCGCTCCTCGAAAGCCCGTAGAGCAGGCCAAAGTAGATCAGGAAGTCAAATGCAGTGATCTGCCTGGGGAACCCCAGGCTTTCCGGAAGAACGCCGATCCGGCGGCGGATCTTTTCGGGCGATTCAGAATCGATCCCCTCCACGAAGAAATAACCTGAATCCGGTTTCAGGATGGTGGTCAGGATGCGGATCGCGGTGGTTTTTCC